>JANXTG010000192.1 GCA_025352525.1 Ferruginibacter sp. | reverse complement strand
TGGATTGCAGGTGGTGGAGCATTTCCGACTCACCCGCACGACAATATGGAGATAGTTACCATTCCGTTTACAGGTGCATTAAAGCACAAAGACAGCACCGGTGGTGCAGGAATAATAAAAGCAGGCGATGTACAAATTATGAGTGCGGGCACTGGGGTACAACACAGTGAAGCAAATGAATCTGCAACAGAAGCCGTTACACTTTTTCAAACATGGATATTTCCGAAAGAGAGAAATATAAAACCACGTTACGACCAGCGAACTTTTGATATTACCGGAAGAGAAGGGAAATGGCAGGTGGTGGTATCGCCAAGAGAAGAAGACAATGCATTATGGATAAACCAGGATGCTCGTTTTTGTTTAACTACTTTAAAAACCGGTGATAATATTTTATACGAAAATGCATTTACAGGTAATGGAGTTTATCTGGTAGTTATTAATGGTGCAGTAGAAATAGACGGCGTTAAATATGATAAAAGAGATGCGGTTGGAATTTATGAAACTGATAGTTTTAAAATTAAAGTATTGGAAGATGCTGAATTATTAGCGGTAGAAGTGCCAATGAAATTTTAAAACAAATAAAAAAAGCGAGGTAATAAGTACCTCGCTTTTTTTTGCGCATATTTATCTTTTATTTCACCTCCTGCATATCTACAAGACGTTTGTAAAAGCCATCCTGTTCTATCAAACCACTGTGTGTTCCTCTTTCTACAATTTCTCCTTTGCGCAGCACAATAATTTCGTCAGCGTGACGTATGGTACTCAATCTGTGTGCTATTACAACTGATGTTCTATTCTCCATTAAATTATTTATTGCATCCTGCACAAGCCGTTCACTTTCTGTATCGAGAGAAGAAGTGGCTTCATCTAAAATAAGAATCGGTGGATTTTTTAGCACTGCCCTTGCTATCGTTAATCGCTGTCTTTCGCCGCCGCTTAATTTCATACCACGATCACCGATATTAGTATCATACCCAAATTCTTTTTTCTCAATAAACAAATGGGCATTGGCAATTTTTGCAGCATCGGTAATTTCAGTAATATTTGCATTTTCCATACCCAATGCAATGTTGTTTGCAATTGTATCATTAAATAAAATTGGTTCCTGTGTTACAATGCTCATAAGGCTGCGCAAAGAAAAAAGAGAATAGTCTTTGATGTTTACGCCATCAACTAAAATTGCACCGCCACTTGCATCGTGAAATCTTGGTATTAAATCAGCCAGCGTTGATTTTCCTGCACCGCTACTGCCAACCAATGCTATGGTTTTACCTTTTTGTACTTTAAAACTGATGTCTTTTAAAATGGCTACATCATCGTAATAAAAACTTACATTTTTAAATTCAATACTATCAGTAAAACTTGTTATTTGTAACCCTGTTGGGTTTTCATTTACTGTGATTGGGGCTAATAAAACTTCCTGTATTCTTTCAATGGCAGCAGTGCCTCTTTGTAAATTACTAAACGCACCGGAAATACTTTTTGCAGGATCTATGATATTGAAGAATAAAGCCATATAGGCAAGAAACATAGCGCCGTTTAAGTCTGGATATTGGTTGCCCAATACTTTTCCTCCTCCGTACCATAATATTGCTGTAAACATCATCACACCCAACACTTCACTCATAGGAGAAGCAAGGCTTTGACGGTAACCAACTTTGTTACTGAGCTTTAATAAATTGTTGCTGTTTTCTGAAAACTTTTTACGTATTGCCTGCTCAACATTAAACGCTTTTATTACCCTTAGTCCGCCCAAAGTTTCATCAAGAATAGAAATTGATTCGCCATTTTTTTGTGAAATTAGGCCTGATGGTTTTTTAAGGGAACGCCCAACTCTTCCAATAAAAAAACCCATGATAGGTATAAAGAATAATATGATTATTGTAAGCTCTGCATTAATTGTAAACAGTACAATTAAATTTATAATAATCTGTAAAGGATCTTTTACCCAGCCTTCCAAAGCGCCTAAAACAGAATTTTCCACCTGCCCAACATCATTGGTCATTCGGCTCATTAAATCACCTTTTCGCTGTTCTGTAAAATAACCAATTGGTAAGCTTAATACTTTATTGAAAATATCAACTCTAAACCTGGTTGCAACTTTATTTTTTACGGGTAACAAAGATCGAGAGGCAAGATATAAAAATGTATTTTTTAAAATAATACTTCCAATAATTAAGAGACAAACAACAGCGAGTGTATGAAATTGATCGCCATTGTTTACAAGTTCTGCTACCTTTTCTTTCAGCCATCCAAATGGAGAAAACCCGGAAGATTTTTTTAAAGTTTTAGCAGCGACATTTTCCTTATCAAACAAAACCTGCAAAAAAGGAAACAACATACCTAAAGATGCTACGCCAAATACAATAGAAAGTAATGTGCAAATTATATAAGAAGTAAGGGCAAGTTTATAATCTTTTAAATATGCAAAAACCAGTGAATATTTTCTCATTGTATAAATAACGTTCGGGAAACCGCAAAGTAACTAATTTTACAGTCATTAAAATGGCAAAATTATGTTAGAAGGTAAAAGACAAAAACAAGTGGCAGCAGTGTTAGAGAAGGATTTGAATGAGATTTTTCAACGCATGGGGTTAACGATGATAGACGGCGGAATGGTATCTATAGCCTCCGTAAAAATAACTCCCGATCTTTTTGATGCGAGAATTTACCTCAGCTTTTTTCAGGTAAAAGATTCGGTGGGAACTTTAAATAAAATTCAGGAACAGGCATGGGAAATAAAAAAGGAGTTAACAGCAAGGGTAAGGCACCAGCTGCGCAGCATGCCGCAACTTACTTTTTACATAGATGATACGTTGGATTATGTAGATAAAATGGAGGTGCTTTTTAAAGAAATAAAAAAGCAGGATGATGTAGTTTCTCCTAATCCGTCAGCAAAAGATATTGCGAAAGAAGAAGGCTAACCCAAACGAAATTTTGATATGTATTTTTCTTTTGCCTGGCGATATTTTAAAGCAAAAAAATCTGCCAATGCAATTAATATTATTGCGTGGGTTACAACTATTGTAATTGCATTTGCCACCTGCTGCCAGTTGCTTGTATTAAGTGTTTTTAATGGTTTTGAAGGTCTTGTAAAATCTTTGTATTCTTCTTTTTATAATGATCTTAAAATTATTCCGGCAACCGGAAAAACATTTACACTTACTACAGCCCAAATAAACTCAATTAACAAACTTCCTTACAATGCGGGTATGGCCTTGATTGCCGAAGAAAAAGCCTTACTACAAAACGGCGAATCTCAAACAATTGTTTCACTTAAAGGGGTGGATGAAAATTATAAAAATATAAGTGGTGTAATTACCAAAATATCAACCGGCAATTTTGATATTGGAAACGTGGATACCCCAAAAATTGTTGTGGGCTATGGCATTCAAAATGCCGCTTCTATAAATTTAAGTGAAGCTTTTCCTGCATCTGTTGTAACATTAATTTTACCTAAAAAAAGTAACAATACAGATGTTGCAGATGCAATGAGCGTGGGCAATGCAAGAGCCTCCGGAGTTTTTATTATTCAGCAGGAAATTGATAACCAGTATGCGATTACCAACATTGATTTTGTAAAACAACAGATGGGTTTTGGTACTGATGAATATTCCGCAGCAGAAATGAAACTGAAGGAAAAAATTAATATTGAAGATGCCAAAATTAATCTGGAAAAACTCTTGGGAAAGGGTTTTAAAATACAAACCCGTTTTGAACAAAATGCCAACTTATATAATACCATGAGGCTGGAGAAATGGGCAATTTATGCTGTGCTCACACTCATTTTAATAATTGCTGCATTTAACATGGTTAGTGCGCTTACGATGCTGGTGCTGGAAAAAAGAAAAGATATAAGTATACTTCGCAGTATGGGAACTACTAAAACAGTTATCAGAAAAATATTTTTAGCAGAAGGTTTATTATTAGGAATTATTGGTGCCGCTACAGGTATTGGATTAGCATTATTTATTTGTTTGTTACAACTAAAATTTCACATTATAAAAATCAGTGGTGGCTCATTTTTAATAGACTATTTCCCGGTAAAACTTATTGGCACTGATTTCTTAATGGTGGCTACAACTGCTGTATCTATTGCGTTTTTAGCATCATGGTTTCCGGCAGGTAAGGCAGCTGCGCAAAAGATTGAATTGAAATAAGTTT
>JANXTG010000153.1 GCA_025352525.1 Ferruginibacter sp. | reverse complement strand
AAAAATTGCCATAGGTATGGGCGGAAGTATGGGTGGACAACAATTGTTAGAATGGGCGATTATTGAACCTGAGCTTTTTAATGTGATCATTCCTATTGCAACAAATGCAAAACATTCTCCATGGGGTATTGGTTTTAATGCTTCTCAACGCATGGCTATTAAGCAAGATAATACATGGAAAAACGAGGACGCTTTTGCAGGTTTACAGGGAATGAAAGTCGCCCGAAGCATTGCATTATTATCTTACCGGCATTATAAAACTTATTACAATAGCCAGACTGATGAAGATGATAAACTAAGCAATTACAAAAGCGAAAGCTACCAGCTTTACCAGGGAGAAAAACTTGCCACCCGATTTAATGCGTTTAGTTATTATTTTTTGAGTAAGTCGATGGATGCGCACAACGTAGGCCGGAAAAGAGGTTCAGTGATTGATGCACTAAAAAGTATTACTGCTAAAACACTTGTAATTGGAATAACTACAGATATTTTATTCCCTGTGGAAGAACAGATTTTTCTTTATGAAAATATTACTAATGCCAAATTAGAATTGATTGAATCTCCTTATGGTCATGATGGTTTTTTAACCGAAGGTGAAAAAATAAATGAATTGATTTTAAACTTTATTAACAGCAACTGATGCAGCAATTAAACATAGGAATTTTTGGTTTTGGGTGTGTAGGACAGGGATTATATTTTGCCATAAAAAACAGTACAGGCTTTACTACAACGATAAAGAAAATTGTTGTAAAAAACAAAGACAAGGAAAGGTCTATTGATGCAAATTATTTTTCGTTTGATAAAAAAGATATTTTAGAGGATGAGGAAATAAATGTAGTGGTTGAACTGATAGATGATGCAGATGAAGCATTTAATATTGTAAGTACTGCTATAAAAAAGAGCAAACATGTTGTAACCGCCAATAAGAAAATGCTTGGCCTGCACATGGAAGAATTGCTTGCATTAAAAAATAAGTACAATGTTTCTTTGTTGTATGAAGCAAGTGCCTGTGGCAGTATTCCAATCATCAGAACACTGGAAGAATATTTTGATAACGAAGAACTGGAGTGTGTTTCAGGAATATTTAATGGTACCACAAACTATATTCTTACGAAAACAATCAATGAAAATATTTCTTACCATGAGGCGCTAAAAAATGCGCAGGCAAAAGGTTTTGCAGAAACAGATCCTACAAGTGATGTAGAAGGTTTTGATGCAATGTATAAAACCATTATACTTTCGTTACATGCGTTTGGGGTTATTTTAAAGGATGTGGATCTATTGCGTTTTGGTATTACCACATTACACCCAAATGATATTTTGTTTGCAAAAGAAAATGGGTATAGCATTAAACTCGTGCCTACCATAAAAAAATTAGCAGATGGAAAAATTGCTGCTTATGTACTTCCAAAATTTGTGACTGCTGAAAATCATCTTTCAAAAGTTGACAATGAATTTAATGGCGTTTTGGTAGAAGGACTTATTTCGGGCGAGCAGTTTTTTATGGGGCGTGGCGCAGGCAGTCATCCAACGGGAGCAGCAGTGCTGTCAGATATTTCAGCGCTTTCTTATGGTTATGCGTATGACAATAAAAAAATGCAGCAGCATAACAAACCTTCGTTTACAAATGATGTTGCAATAAAAGTTTTTGTCAGCAGTAGCAATAAAAATTTTCTTAATAAAATAATATTACAAAATATTCAGGAGAATGTTGAAGCTGCTGATTATTTTTATAAAATAGGGGAAATAAATGTGGGCGATTTAAAGGCAATTTTAGAAACTGATGTAAGAAAAGAAATTTTTGTGGTTGCAATATGAGTTTAAATCTTGTTGTAACTTTATTAAAATGAACGATATGGCAACAGTAACTAATTTTAATGACCTTGATTTAAACGCAACGTATACCTATGCCGATTATTTAAAATGGAAGTTTGAAGAAAGGCTTGAATTGTTTAGAGGAAAGATTTTTAAAATGAGCCCGGCTCCAAGTAGAGGGCATCAAAAAATATTAAGCAAATTACATATTGCGTTTGCTTCTCAATTTAATACTACTTTATGTAATGTGTACTTTGCACCTTTTGATGTTCGTTTACAAAAAATAAAAGCCAACGATGAAAAAGTAATTACAGTTGTTCAACCCGATCTGTGTGTAATATGCGATGAAAATAAACTGGATGACAAAGGATGTAATGGAGCGCCGGACCTGATTGTTGAAATATTAAGCCCAGGCAATTCAAAAAAAGAAATGGGGATAAAGTTTGATTTATATGAAGAAAATGAAGTTAAAGAATATTGGATTGTTGACACTTCAGAAAAAACAGTGTTCATGTACGTCTTAAAAGAAAATAAATTTATTGGGCTAAAGCCTTTTATTGAAGATGATAATATTAAAAGCACTTTGTTACCCGAATTGAATTTTCCGCTTGCAGAAATTTTTAATTAAATATTTTCTGCACTTCTAGCCTCAACCTCAAATTTGTTATTGTAATAACCTACACGCAAACTCTCCCATAAATATTTTATTGTAAACATTACATAACCGTGAGCAGCAAATTGATTTACATGGCAGATTTCATGATTAACCCAG
>JANXTG010000091.1 GCA_025352525.1 Ferruginibacter sp. | reverse complement strand
AATACAACTGACAATTACAAGAAGCCGCAGCAGTGTGTTAGGCGATTATAGGCATGCTCATGAAAGTAAAGGCCACCGAATTAGTGTAAACGGCGACTTAAATAAATTTTCGTTTCTCATTACATTATTGCACGAAATTGCACATCTCATCACATTTGTAAAACAACCGAATCGTGTGCAGCCGCACGGCGCCGAATGGAAAACAAATTTTTCAAATATTCTGACTGTTTTTGTTGCTAAGAATATTTTCCCGTTTGATGTAAAGACAGCATTAATAAGTTCAATCAGCAATCCTTCTGCAAGCAGCTGTAGCGATGTAAAGCTTTTGCGGGTTCTTAAAAATCATGATCAAAAAAAGGAAGAAGTTTATTTTGTAGAGCAATTGCCCACGGGACAACTCTTTGAGATACGAGGTAAAAGGGTTTTTGAAAAAGGCGAAAAAATACGAAAAAGATTTAAGTGCCGGGAATTGGCTACAGGAAAATGGTATTTATTCAGTCCCGTTTCGGAAGTAAAAAAAGCCGGATAATATTTAATTTCTCTCATAGTTTTTTTTCCTAACTGATAACATGTTAATAAATTAGGTAAAAGGTATTATATTACGTTTCGAAACAAACTTAAGAAGTCTTTGCAACCTATTACGAAATACAGTGAAGAAGAGCTTGTAACACTTCTCAGAACGCAGGATCAGTCGGCATTTTCTTACTTATATGATAATTATGCAGCCGCTTTAAACGGAATAATTACAAGAATGGTGGATGATACACAGCTTGCAGAAGATATTTTACAGGAAGCCTTTTTAAAAATCTGGAATAACTTTAAGCAATACGACACCACTAAAGGAAGACTCTTTACCTGGATGATAAACATTACCCGAAACCTTACAATTGATACTTTGCGCAGCAAAGGTTACAAAAAGGGGAAAAAAATCTCACAGGATGAAAACTCCGTAATTACATATCAGGATAAAAGCTTTACATCTGAAAGATTTGATACAATTGGTCTTCGAAAACAATTGCAGTATTTAAAGCCAGAACAAAAGGTAATTATTGACATGGCCTACTTTAGTGGTTATACCCAGGATGAAATTTCAAAAGAAATGGATATTCCTCTTGGAACCGTAAAAACTAGAATGCGTACTGCCATTATTGAATTAAGAAAACTGTTGCAATAAAATATACAAGTGGAAAAACAAGAAATCATATCATCGGGGCTATTAGAAATGTACGTCATCGGCGCTACATCTTCTGATGAGAATGCCCAAATAGAAATACTGCGATCTCAGCATTCTGACATTAATGAAGAATTAAGTAATATAGAAAAAGCTTTTGAAACCTATGCATTTGCCAATGCGGTAGAACCTGCCACATCTGTAAAAGATAAATTATTTTCTTCACTAAATTTTTCAAATCAATCTGTTAATACAAACGAATCTGTAACACCCGCAAAAATTGTTTCAATGTCTCCACTACGCAACATTGCAGCAGCAGCCGCAGTTTTGCTTCTGATTGGCAGTTCGGTACTTAATTTTTTCTACTACAATAAATACAAAGATGTAAATGAAAAATATGATGAAAGCAAGCAACAAATTGCTTCTTTAAACCAACATCTAACGGAGGTTGACAAAGACATGAGCATTGTACAAAGCAGATACAGTGAGCCAGTTTCTTTAAAAGGTCAGGAAGCTTCGCCTGATGCTGGCGCTAAAATATTTTGGATGAAAAATACGGGTGAAGTATATATTGATCCAACTAATATGCCAATTGCTCCGGCGGGTAAACAATACCAGCTTTGGGCATTTGTAGATGGTAAACCTGTTGATGCCGGAATGATTACTTCTAAAGATGGCAAAATATACAAAATACAAAAAATGAAAACCTTTGGCAAAGCACAGGCATTTGCAATTACACTCGAAACCGAAGGTGGCAATCCTCAACCAAAGGGATCTGTTTATGTGTTGGGTAAAATATAATTAATATCTGATCATATTATGAAAGCCTTTAATTTTTTTGAAGGCTTTTTTTATTTCTTCAAAACTATTCTAAAAGTAGTTCCCTTTCCAACTTCACTTTGTTTTACAAACAATTCTCCTTTGTGGTAAAGATCAATTATTCGTTTACTGAGCGATAAACCCAGGCCCCAACCTCTTT
>JANXTG010000084.1 GCA_025352525.1 Ferruginibacter sp. | reverse complement strand
TTTTATACCTGCCAGCATTAAGGTGCTTAACGGATAATAAATCATAGGCTTATCATAAATAGGCATCAGCTGTTTACTTATGCCCATTGTAATGGGGTATAACCGTGTACCCGAACCGCCTGCCAATATTATCCCTTTCATTTAAAAATATTGAATATTAATGATTTTTTTTGCTTTTATTATATTCCTTATTATATAGTTGAATATTGTTTAAAATAGTTTGAACTGTTGAAACGGGCTCATTCACAAAAATATCAACTATTTCTTTTCACTTTTTGCGAAGGCTGCATTTCTCAAGTTATTTATCTTTAAAGATAATGGTTGTACTATACTTTTAGTTTTTTCAAATACTTCTTCATGTAAATATTTTAAATAGAGCGCAGTAAGTGAATGACTCATAAGTTCCATCAAACTTCAATAAGAAATAGAATAATAATGTGCTTGTTCCTTTGCAGAAAATCTTGAACTTCCTTCTGCAATATTTGCTCCTATCGAAACTGACGCCCTCCGCATTTGATTTGTCAGACCAAACTTTTCTTTATCTGGAAATTTTTCTGTCAGTTGGTAAATCAACACCGTCAGTATTCGAGCTTCCTTCCAGACTGCTAATTTCTCAAATCCAGATACATACATATTAAACCTTTTGATAAATTAAAAGCGAACATTTAAGCGAAAGACATTCAACCCTTCAAACAAACTTTCAACAACTTTCAACCACCATACAACATACATATTAAACCATTTGGTAAATTAAAAGCAAACATTTAAGCGAAAGCCATTCAACCCTTCAAACAAACTTTCAACAACTTTCAACCACCATACAAACTATTATAATATTCTTTGTAAGCCCCACTCGTTACATCACTTAACCATTTATTATTATTTAGGTACCAGTCTATAGTTTTACTGATCCCCTCTTCAAATTGTAAAGATGGCACCCAGCCCAATTCATTTTTAAGTTTAGATGCATCTATCGCATACCGAAGATCATGCCCTGCTCTATCAATAACATATGTTATAAGCTTCTCCGATTCCCCAATTCCTCTACCCAGCTTTTCGTTCATCTGTTTGCACAATTCTTTAACCAATGCAATATTAGTCCACTCATTGTGACCACCAATATTATACGTTTCACCAATTTTACCCTTGTGAAATATTACATCTATTGCACGGGCGTGGTCTTCTACAAAAAGCCAGTCACGCACATTTTCACCCTTGCCATATATTGGCAAAGGTTTGTTATTGATGATGTTGTGTATACAAAGCGGAATCAATTTTTCAGGGAAATGATACGGACCGTAGTTGTTGCTACAGTTGCTTATTTTAATGGGTAATTTGTATGTGTGGTAAAAAGCTCTTACGAAATGATCAGAAGATGCTTTGCTTGCCGAGTAAGGGCTCCTTGGATCGTAAGCAGTTTCTTCAGTAAAAAAACCTGTATCTCCGAGAGATCCATACACTTCATCAGTAGAAATATGGTAAAACACTTTACCGTCCATATTATCTTTCCAATGGTCTTTAGCTACCTGCAATAAAGTAGCAGTCCCCATTACGTTGGTTGTAACAAATGCAAGTGGGTCAGTTATTGAGCGATCTACATGGCTTTCTGCTGCGCAATGCAACACACCTGTAAACTTGTGTTCACTGAACAATGCACTCAGCATATCCAAATCAGTAATATTGCCTTTTACAAAAGTATAGTTGGCAGCATTTTCTATATCCGTCAGGTTTTCCAGGTTGCCGGCATAAGTAAGCGCATCTAAATTTACTATTTTGTATGCAGGATATTTAGTTACAAACAACCTCGTAAGATGTGAACCTATAAACCCTGCCCCACCTGTTATTAAAATAGTATGCACCTTAATTTTTTTTAAGGGCTAAGTTACCCATTTTAGCTTTAGAAAACCCCATTCAGTATGTTTAAATTGTTTCCTTTTTCCCAATTCTAACCATAAATCACCATCACATTTAATCCAATAAGCAGCTAACAATTCGAATTACTATTCCCCCTTCCCGCTCTTTTTTTCTTTGTTCCCTTTGCCACCCATTCAACTTTTTTAGCCCTTAATTCCAGCACTACCAACTTATAGGGAAGTTATAGGGAACATATAGGGAAGTTATAGGGAAGATCAC
>JANXTG010000070.1 GCA_025352525.1 Ferruginibacter sp. | reverse complement strand
TGCATTAACAGAAGATCATCAGCAGCATCAGGATATTATAAAACTATTGCTGCCACAGCCTTTAACGCCGGGTAAGATGATTAAAATAGAAACCCCTTTCCATGTAAAATTGCCTTATAATTTTTCAAGAGGTGGTCATGTTGGACAGTCATATCAATTAACACAATGGTATCCAAAACCAGCTGTGTATGATAAAGATGGTTGGCACGAAATGCCCTATTTAGATCAGGGAGAATTTTACAGCGAGTTTGGAAGGTTTGATGTTGAAATAACTGTCCCCAAAAATTATATTGTTGCCGCAACTGGTGACCTTCAGAATGAAGATGAAAAATTATGGCTAAAAGAAAAGAGTAATTCACTTAGTTTAAAAACAGATAAGAAAGATTTAAAAAAGGTTATCGTACCTAATTCTTCATCATCATTAAAAACTTTAAAATACTTACAAAATAACGTTCATGATTTTGCATGGTTTGCTGATAAAACATTTCTTGTAAAAGAAGATACCTTGATGCTTTCTTCAGGCAAAATAGTAAATATTTTTGCCTTTTTTCTATCATCCAATCAACTTTTATGGGTAAACAGTTTATCATTTATAAAAAAAGCGATAATATCAAAAAGCCAATGGCTAGGCGAGTATCCTTATAATGTTGTAAGTGTTGTAGATAATGCCTCGCCAACAAGTGGTGGTATGGAATATCCAACCATTACCCTATTAACTGCCGGCAACTCAGAGGCTACTTTGGAATCAGTTATAAACCATGAAGTGGGTCATAATTGGCTTTATGGTATACTTGCTACAAATGAAAGACAATATCCATGGATGGATGAAGGGATAAACAGTTTTTATGATCAGAAATTTGATCAAACATTTGCAACAAAAATCAACAGCAGAAAAGCCAATAATAATTTTATTACTAAAAAAATAACTCAATACCCTGAAAATAATTTGTTGCAAACATTTATCAAATTAAAAAAAGATCAACCTATAAATACCATTTCGGAAAAATTTTCGGCATTAAACTATAACCTCATAGCATATACAAAAACTACACTATGGTTAAAGAAAATGGAAACGGAATTAGGGATCGAAACTTTTAATAATATCATGCGTGCATACTATGAAAAATGGAAATTTAAACATCCAACCCCGACAGATTTTCAGACAGTTGCAGAGGAAGTTTCCGGAAGATCACTTGGAAAATTATTTGAGCTTTTGAACAAAAAAGGAGAATTGGAAACTCCACAAAAAAAACAAATTAAGCTGACCGATTTTTTTAATTTAAAAGAAACAGCTAAATATCATTACATATCTGTGGCTCCTGCTTTGGGTTACAATTATTACGATAAATTGATGATTGGCGCAATTGTACATAACTACAATTTACCCCCCGGTAGTTTTCAATTTATAGCAACTCCGTTATTTGCAACAGGTACAAAAAAGCTAAATGGCATTGGCAGGCTGGAATATTTTTGGTTGCCTTCAGCTAATGGAGATAAGTTAACGCTCTCTTTAAGCGGAGCAAAATTTACGGGTGGCTCTTTTACTGACTCCACAAATACAAAACACCCCTTACAGTTCTCTAAACTTACACCTTCTTTAAAATATTTATTTGCAAATAAAAATCCCCGTAGCCAGATTAAAAAATTTGTACAGTTTAAAACATTTCTTATAAACGAAGCAAGTGTATTATTTAAAAGGGATATTTTAAATAACATTGATGTAATTACTTATCCGAAACAACAACGTTATGTAAACCAGTTGCAATTTAGTTTAGAAAACAACAGGGTACTTTATCCTTACAATGCAGTGATACAGACTGAACAGAGCGATGGTTTTGTAAGACTAAATTTTACCGGCAATTACTTTTTTAATTATGCTAACAAAGGCGGCTTAAACGTTCGGGTGTTTGCAGGTAAATTTATTTACACGGTTGATAAAAGTTTTACCAATCAGTTTAGAACGGATATTTATCATTTAAACATGAGCGGGCCAAAGGGATTTGAAGATTACAGTTACAGTAATTATTTTGTTGGAAGAAATGAATTTGATGGTTTTGCTAGTCAGCAAATAATGAACCGTGATGGCTTTTTTAAAGTTCGTACAGATTTGTTAAGTAGTAAAACTGGTAAAACAGACGATTGGCTTGGAGCAGTAAATCTTACAACATCTATTCCTAAAAATATAAATCCATTAGAATTGCTGCCTGTAAAAATACCTGTTAAATTATTTTTTGATCTTGGAACTTATGCAGAAGCATGGCAAAAAAACAGCAGTACAGGACGTTTTTTGTTTGATGCAGGCTTGCAGATATCATTATTTAAAGATGTGTTGAACGTTTATTTTCCATTAATGTACAGCAAAATTTACGGCGACTATTTTAAATCAACCATCACAGAAAAAAGATTTGTGAAAAATATTTCTTTTAGCATTGATATACAGCAGCTAAATTTAAGCAAATTATTTTCGCAACCAAGTTTATAAACGTGATAATAAAATATTTAAAGCATAGTGAAATTGATAAATGTAAATGGGATGAATGCATAGGAAAAAGTAATTATGGATTGATATACAGTACCACTGTGTATTTAGATAATATGGCTAGTGATTGGGATGGGTTGGTGATGGAAGATTATGCTGCAGTTATGCCTCTACCCTACCGAAAAAAATATGGAATTTATTATATTTATCCACCTGCATTTTCGCAACAAATGGGTATTACAAGTTTGCAGGAAATTACAACAGAAACTATACAATTGTTTATAAAAAGTCTCCCAACAAAATTCCGCTATGTAGAAATGAATTTCAACGTTTCAAATTTATTTCAATCTGCAAATGAACAGAAAAGGAATAATTATATTCTTTCACTTTTACCTTCTTTCAAAATATTGGAGAATAATTTTAGCCGGTCTGCATTAAGAAATATCAGAAAAGCAAACGATCAAAATATTTCTGTAAAAGAAAATGTAGCATTTGAAGAAATAATTAAAATTCACCGCTATAGATTTAAA
>JANXTG010000090.1 GCA_025352525.1 Ferruginibacter sp. | reverse complement strand
ATAGATGGCGATTTTGAAATCGTAGACAGAAATGGAAATGTATACGACTTAGGTGGCCGTACAATTGTGGGGATTTGCCGCTGCGGCTTATCTAAAAACAAGCCATTTTGCGATGGTGCTCATAACGGGCATTTTGAACATGAGGCTGTAGCTTTTGCGTTGCCGCCAAAAAAATAATTATTAAATGAGATAATAAAAAAGTTTATGCTAAATGTATGTTCAGCATAAACTTCTTTTTTAGTAAGCATTAAAATAAATACTGGTACAGTTCTTCAACTTTGCCTAGCGTTACTACTTCAATACCAAATTTTAGTTTGCCCAAACTCTTTGTATTGTATTTTGAAATGATAATTTTCTCAAAACCAAGTTTCTCCGCTTCTGCAATACGTTGCTCTATTCTATTTACGGCTCTAATTTCTCCGGATAACCCAACTTCTCCTGCAAAACAAACTTTTTGTGGTAAAGGCACATCTTCATAACTGCTCAATAAAGCGCAAACAATTGCCAAATCAATACTTGGATCTTCTACTTTTATACCGCCGGCAATATTTATAAACACATCTTTTACGCCAAAATGAAAACCACCACGCTTTTCCAACACGGCTAAAAGCAGTTGTAAACGCCTGAGATCGAAGCCACTAACTGTTCTTTGTGGCGTTCCATAAACACTTTGTGTTACCAAGGCCTGGGTTTCTATTAATAAAGGCCTCATTCCTTCAATAGTTGCTGCAATGGCAATTCCGCTTAATTCATCTTCTTTTTGGGCAATTAAAATTTCTGAAGGGTTCAAAACCGGCTTCATGCCTTCGCCGGTCATTACGTAAATGCCCAATTCTGAAGTGCTGCCAAACCTGTTTTTAAGTGTTCGTAAAATACGATATGCATAATGTCTGTCACCTTCAAACTGCAAAACAGTATCAACCATATGTTCCAGAATTTTTGGTCCGGCAATGGTTCCGTCTTTTGTAATATGCCCGATTAAAAAAACTGGTGTGTTGGTTTCTTTTGCATAGCGTTGAAGTTCTGCTGCGCATTCTCTTATCTGCGAAATACTTCCGGGACCAGATTCTACAAACGGTGATTGCAATGTTTGAATAGAATCTACAATGACCAGTTCCGGTTGTAATTTTTTTATTTCTTTAAAAATTGTTTGCGTGTTTGTTTCTGTCAATAAATAAAAATTATCACTTTGTGTTCCCACTCTGTCAGCACGCATTTTTATTTGCTGTTCACTTTCTTCGCCACTAATATAAAGTGTGCGCACATTTGTAAGTTGCAAACCTATCTGCAAAAATAAAGTTGATTTACCAATGCCCGGTTCGCCGGCAACAAGTACAATACTTCCTGCAACAATACCGCCGCCAAGTACACGGTTTAATTCTCCATCGGGCGAAAGAATTCTTTTTTCTTCTCCGCTTACAACATCATTAATTGAAATTGTTTTTAATCCCTTTGTGCCGCTAAAGTCCCGCCAATCCTCTTTTGCAGCCTTATCAGTTCCTTTTACAATTACTTCTTCTACAAAAGTATTCCACTCATTACAGCCCGGACATTTACCAACCCACTTCGCACTTTCCTGCCCGCAGTTCTGGCAAAAAAATGTTGATTTTGTTTTACTCATAAAATAAAATTACGTAGAACAGATGGTGAATTTCGATTTGTTAGTTTGTTAATTTTTTTGTTCAAACAAAGAAGCAGCTTTGGTCATCATCGTTGTGTCACTCACCTCAGGGTTATACCTTTTTTGACCTTTTATTTTGCATTTTATAAAATAAAAATGCCGGTATTTATTACAAATTATATCCACCCAAAAAATTATACACTTAATAATATTCAAAGCATTTCGCTTAAAAATATTTCTTTTTTTTCTTATAAATTTTCATGTCATTTTGTTCTAAAATATAAACCTAAAAAAATATTATTAATACAAATAGAAAATATTTTTTGTTACAAAATAATATTTAGTGAGAAGTATAAAAAACTAACAGCATTGTGTTAACCAATAATAAATGCAGAATAAAAAAATTAGAAATAATAAAAAAGACAGCTTTTATTTTTTACAAAAGAAAAAGATTTTTAATAATTCTTAAACAGAAAAAGAGCCATCATTTCTGACAGCTCTTTTACTTACTAACCCATTAAATTCTACAGCTAAATTACATGATCGTCATAAAATAAAAAATTTATTTTTAGTCATAGCATTAAATTATTTTATGCTAAGTATGAGTGTATAATACTTATATAACTGATTAGTAATTAGTTATATACTTTTCTTTAATTTTTTAAGTGTCAAATTATTTATTTTAAAAAAAGTAAATTCAAAATATTTGGTTTATTATATAAACTACTTTACGTTTGTAAAAATTATTATTGAAATGAAATTTTTACTAACATTATTTCTTTGTTTTGTGGGTTTATCAAGTATCGCTCAGGTAACTATATCAGGTAAAGTAACTGATAATAAAAACCTGCCAATTAGAGGTGTTAGCATTACAATCATTAATACTTATGACGGTAGCACTTCTGATTCGCTAGGTAATTTTTCCTTCACAACAACAGAGAATGGACTAAAAATTTTAAATGCCACTATGGCAGGTTATTCTGAATCCAATTCTAAAATAGATATAGTCAATACCCCGATATTCTTAAACATTGCCCTTAAGGAACTTATAACAGAATTAAATGCAGTTACAATAACAGCAGGCGCATTTGAAGCTAGCGACAAAAAGAAAGGAACAGTTCTTAGTTCTTTAGATATCGTAACAACCGCAGGAAGTAACGGAGATATAACAGGAGCCCTTAAAACCTTACCGGGAACACAGCAGGTTGGTGAAAGCGAAGGATTATTTGTTAGGGGTGGTTCAGCAACTGAAAGCAAAATTTTTATAGATGGAAGCCTTGTAAATAATTTTTTCTATAGTAGTTTGCCTGGTTTAGCTAC
>JANXTG010000221.1 GCA_025352525.1 Ferruginibacter sp. | reverse complement strand
CAAATTTATTTTTTTCATCTGCTTTAACATGCTTCTCAAAACAAATCTCCCAGGTAGTCAAATCAATTTCAGGAAAAAAAGCATCTCCGTCTATAACTGTATGCACACGGGTTAAATAAACTCTGTCAGCAATTGGCAGTGTTTGTTTGTATATTTCTCCGCCACCGGTAATAAAAATTTCTTTGGCATTTGTTTCATTCGCCACTTTAATTGCCTCTTCAATACTTACTGCGGTTAAAGTATTATCAGCCTTCCAGTTTGGGTTTGTAGTAACAATAATATTTGTTCTTCCAGGCAAAGGTTTTCCCACAGATTCAAAAGTTTTTCTACCCATAATTACGGGCATTCCCCAGGTGGTATTTTTAAAAAATTTTAGATCTTCAGGTAAATGCCAAGGCATAACATTGGACTTACCTATTGCATTGTTTTCAGATGCCGCCACTATTAAAGAGATCATGTAGTTTTTTTTATTTTATTGATACAAAGAATAACTCTTCAAAAAAGTCTGTCGTCTGTTGTCTTTAGTCTAATATCTTTTGTCTTGTTTACACTGCTACCGGTGCTTTTATGCCTGGATGAGACTGGTAATGTATCAGTTCAATATCTTCAAATTTAAAATTGAAAATATCTTTTACAGCAGAATTTAATTTTATTTGAGGTAAGGCAAAACAAGTTCTTTCTAATTGCAATTTTGCCTGTTCAAAATGATTGTTGTACAAGTGTACATCTCCAAAACTATGGATAAAATCACCCAAATCCATATCACAAACCTGTGCAACCATAACAGTTAGTAATGCGTAAGATGCAATGTTGAAGGGAACTCCAAGAAAAATATCAGCACTACGCTGGTATAACTGGCAACTTAATTTCCTTCTTCCATTTTCATCCGGAGAACTTGTATAAAACTGAAACAGACAATGACATGGCATTAATTTCATTTTTGAAAGATCTGCTACGTTCCATGCATTTATAATCATCCTTCGGCTGTCGGGGTTTGTTTTTAGCTGATGAATAACATCCTTAATCTGATCAATTTCTACACCGTCAGCTGCTTCCCAACTTCTCCATTGCTTGCCATAAACCGGACCTAAATCTCCATTTTCATCTGCCCATTCATCCCAGATTTTTACATTATTTTCTTTAAGATATGCAATATTTGTTTCTCCTTTTAAAAACCACAGTAGTTCATAAATGATGCTTCTCATGTGAACTTTTTTTGTAGTAACCAAGGGAAACCCTTCCGCAAGGTTAAAACGCATTTGGTAACCAAAAATACTGCGGGTTCCTGTGCCCGTTCTGTCACTTTTATCGGTTCCGTTTTCTAAAATATTTTTTAGCAAAGAAAGGTATTGTTGCATGGCTGCAAAATAGTGCATTTGTTCTAAAAAAGACGACAGACCTAAGACGACGGACGACAGAACGTTTACGATTTGGTTGAGATTTTTTTATATAGAAAGATTGATTACTTATTTTCTCCTTTTGGCTTTCAATTTTTATCTCTTGTTGGTCATCTTTTGTCTTTCATCTTTCGTTTGTCGTCCATCGTCTGTCGACCGTTGTCCATCGTTTGTCGTCTGTTGTCAATCCTCTGTCATCCATTTCTCCCCAACCCCTACCTTCGCAGCATGGATCAATTATTTAGTTACAAACAGCTTTCAGCCTTTGCAAAAAATATATTTTTAAAAATTGGCTGTTCGGCTAATGATGCAGCAATTGCTACAGAAACTTTGCTGAGTGCAGATTTGAGAGGAGTAGACAGCCATGGTGTTGCACGGTTAAGCGGTTATGTTCGTCTTTGGGAGGCACAACGTGTAAATGCTAAACCCTCAATAAAAATTATTCATGAAACGCCCTCTACAGCTGTTGTAGATGGTGATGCAGGACTCGGGCTGGTAGTAGCGCCATTTGCTATGCAGGTTGCCATTGATAAAGCAAAAAACGTAGGTTCAGGTTGGGTTAGTGTGCAAAACAGTAATCATTATGGTATAGCGGGTCACCATGCTATGATGGCTTTGACCCATGACATGATCGGTATTTCTATGACAAACGCTTCAGCTTTAGTTGCACCAACTTTTAGCAGAGATAAAATGCTTGGCACAAACCCCATTGCAGTTGCAATACCTGCGGGAAAAGAAGCTGCATTTGTAGCAGATTTTGCTACAACGACTGCGGCCAATGGCAAACTTGAAATTCTTCAAAGAAAAAATAAGCCTGTGCCTGCAGGCTGGGTACAAACAAAAGATGGTGAAGAAAGTTTAAATGCACATGAACTAAAAGAAGGCGGTGCATTATTGCCTCTTGGAGGTAACAGGGAGGGCAGCAGCCACAAAGGTTATATGCTCGGAAGCATTGTTGATATTTTTTCAGGGGTTTTAAGTGGCGCAAATTATGGACCGTGGGTCCCTCCTTTTCCTGCATACATTCCTATGCCGGCAAATATGCCCGGTAAGGGTATCGGCCACTTCTTTGGCGCCATGCGGATAGATGCTTTTAGACCTGCAGAAGATTTTAAAAAAGAGATGGACCAGTGGATACAGGCTTTTAAAAATGCTACTCCCATAAATGAAAAAGAAAGAGTAATTATTCCCGGCGAGCCGGAAATAGCATTTGAAAAAGAGAGAAGAGGAAATGGTATCCCGCTTGGAACAGCAGTAATAGAAAGCTTACAAGAACTTGGTTTAAAATTTAAAGTAGAATGGTAAAGGTTACAATCCCACGTCCAACTTCTTATAAATAAAACTCATCAACCAGGCTGGACCAATCATTAAAAACTGAAGGTCTTTTAAAAAGGAAGGTTTTTTGCCTTCTATCTTATGCCCATAAAATTGTCCAACCCAAGCCAACACAAATATTATGACTGAAAAAAGCCACAGAGGCAAAATCCCACTATGCTCTATTAAATTTGCCAAGAGCATACAAACTGCAAGGTAAAAAAACATACCTATTGATAAACTCGGCGAAAGTGAAAAGTAATAAATTAATGCAACCACACTTATTATTAAGCCAACATTTAGTTGATAATTGCCCATATAAAATGGAAGTTTTATAGCATACAACATTCCTAAAATAGAGAAAAAAATAACCGGAACACAAATCCAATGGATGAGTTTGTTGGTTTCGTTCTTGTGGCTTTCACCATATTCATTAAGCCAGTCTTTAATTGTTCTCATAGTTATTCTTTGTAGTTGAAAGTTAGCAATTCATTAGAAAAAAAAACTATTTTTTATACTTTACACAATAATATGATATAGGAGAGCGTTTTAATAATGGTTTTTCATAGGATATTGGATTAATACGGGCTGCGATTTCCATCACGGCCCCTTTTTTTGCGTGTAAACGAAAAAAGCATCCTGAAAAGGATGCTCTTAAAATATTTAGTATAAACGGTTTAGATGATTAACATTGAATCTCCGTAACTGAAGAAACGGTATTTATCTTTAATCGCTTTTTTGTAGGCTTCCATCATTAAATCGTACCCTGCAAAAGCGCAGGCCATAATTAATAAACTTGTTTTTGGCAGATGAAAATTGGTAACAAGCGAATCTGCGATATTAAAATTGTATGGTGGATGTATAAAATTGTTTGTCCAGCCCTCAGATGGTTTAAGCATGCGTTGAGCTGTGTATGAGGTTTCCATTGCACGCATCGTGGTTGTGCCGATGCTGCAAATTCTGTGTTTTTTTTCAATTGCTTTATTTACAATTTCACACGCAGTTTCATCAATCTTGTAATATTCAGCATCCATTTTATGTTTGCTCAAGTCTTCTACTTCAATTGGTCTAAAAGTTCCTAACCCTGTGTGTAAGGTAACTTCTGCAAAACGCACTCCTTTAATTTCCAGCCTTTTAATTAATTCTTTACTAAAATGCAGTCCCGCAGTTGGAGCAGCCACGGCACCTTCATGTTTTGCATAAACAGTCTGGTATCTTTCTTTATCTTCTTCTTCAGGCTTGCGCTTAATGTATTTTGGCAAAGGCGTTTCACCCATAAAGTCAAGCATAGTTCTAAATTCTTCTTCTGTACCGTCCCATAAAAAACGGATAGTTCTGCCACGGCTTGTGGTATTATCAATTACTTCTGCGACAAGTTCATCATTTTCGCCAAAATAAAGTTTGTTACCAACCCTTATTTTACGTGCAGGATCAACAATAACGTCCCATAATTTATTTGTTTTATTTAATTCACGCAAAAGAAAAACTTCAATTTTTGCACCTGTTTTTTCTTTGCGACCATACATACGTGCAGGAAAAACTTTTGTGTTGTTTACTACAAACACATCTTTGTCGTCAAAATATTCCTGAATATCGTTAAAATGCCTGTTCTCTATATTGCCCGTTTTACGGTTTATCACCATCATGCGACTGTCTTCTCTACGCTTGGCGGGGTTTTGTGCAATAAGATTTAATGGAAGATCGAATGTAAACTGTGATAATTTCATGCAGTAATAAATTTTAAAATTGTTATCGCATGCCGTGCAGAAGGAACTTCTGCTGAAAAAAAAGCCTTATTAATCTAGAGAAAGGCACTTATCATGTTACGGCATGATTTTTATAAAGTGTTCGAAGGTAGGGTATAATGTGAAAAATCAGTACTTTAATTTTGAATTCGGCACTGCATTTAGCAATTCTTTTGTGTAGATCTGCGTTGGAGAAAAAATAATATCATCAGCCGTACCGCTTTCAATTATTTTACCGTTTTTCATTACCATTATTTTGTCGCTGATGTAATGTATTACCGCAAGGTTGTGCGATATAAAGATGGAAGTAAAATTGTGTGCCGCCTTTAAATCGTTAATTAAATTGAGCACCTGTGCCTGCACACTCACATCAAGTGCAGAAACACTTTCATCAAAAATTAAAAAATTTGGTTCTAGTGCAAGCGCACGTGCTATGCAAATTCTTTGCCTTTGACCGCCACTAAACTGGTGTGGAAATCTATTAAAAAAAGAAGTATTTAAATTTACTTCTTCCAATAATTGCATAGCTTTTTCTTTCCTGCTTTTTTGGGTTGATAATGGATTATGAACTTTCATGGGTTCAGTTATGGCATCACCTATACACAGTCTTGGGTTTAATGATCCGTACGGGTCTTGAAATACAACTTGCAAGTCTTTTCTTATCAAGCGCATTTGTGTATTACTCGCTTTGGTAATATCTTTTCCATTAAAAAAGATATTGCCTGTTGTTGGTTTTATTAACTGGAGTATCGCTCTGCCCAAAGTTGTTTTTCCACAGCCACTTTCGCCCACCAAGCCTATAGTTTCATTTTTATTTACGGTAAAACTTACATTATCAACTGCTTTATGCTGCTCTAAAATTTTTCCAAAAATATTTTTTTTTGCAGGAAAATACACACTGAGATTTTCGACTTTTAAAATAATTTCCGTCGATATATTTAAAGCTTTTGATGTAGCCATTACATCAGCAATTACGTTACTATTTTTATAATCATCTATAACCGTTAATCTTTTGCCTTTGCTTTCAGTTGTTGGCAAACAAGCAAGCAATGCTTTTGTATAATTGTGATTAGGCTTACTTAGCACATCTTTTGCAACCCCATTTTCAACAATTTCTCCTTTATACATTACGGCAATGTCATCAGCCACATCGGCTACCAAAGAAAGGTCGTGCGTAATTAACAAAATACCCATTCCATTTTCTGCCAATAAATTTTTAAGCAGCAACAAAATATTTTTTTGTACCCTCACATCTAATGCGGTGGTTGGTTCATCGGCAATAAGCAATGCCGGGCTACAACTCATAGCCATAGCAATCATAACACGCTGCTTTTGCCCACCACTAATTTGGTGCGGATAGCGGTTAATCATTTGCTCAGGCCTTGGCAATTCTACTTTTTTAAACAGCTCAATCGTTGCAGCTTTTGCTCCATTTTTGGTCATTTTTTTATGCAGCATTAAAGCCTCCATAACCTGCGCCCCACAAGTGTGTACAGGGTTTAATGAGGTCATGGGCTCCTGAAAAATCATGGCAATTTTATTACCCCGAATATTTTGCATTGATGTAAAAGAAGGACTTAACAGATCAACTTCCGTTAAGCCATCTTCGCTAAAAAGCATATTCCCTGACAACTTTGCCTGAGCAGGTAAAAGTTGTAAAAACGATAAAGCGGTAACAGATTTACCTGAACCGCTTTCGCCAATTAATGCCGTTATTTTACCGGCAGGTATATTAAAAGAAATATTTTTTACAGCATCAACAATTTTGTTTTCCTGTACAAATGAAACAGTTAAATTTTTTATTTGCACCAAGGGCAACATCAGTAAAATATTAAAATTTCAAATGCCTAACTGTTAAGCCGTCATTGATTAATTGTTTTAAGGAATCAATACCGATTTTAAGATGACGCTCTACAAAATTTGCGGTAACAGATTTATCACTTGCTTCTGTTTTTACACCTTCGGGCACCATTGGACTATCGCTTACAAGTAACAATGCACCTGTTGGTATTTTATTGTAAAAACCGACTGTAAAAATTGTTGCGGTTTCCATATCTATTGCATATGCACGCACTTTTTGAAGGTATTCTTTAAACACTTCATCATGCTCCCAAACTCTTCTGTTGGTTGTGTAACATACGCCTGTCCAATAATCCTGTTCATAATCTCTGATGGTTGTGGAAATTGCTTTTTGCAGCGCAAAAGAAGGCATAGCCGGTACTTCCGGTGGAAAATAATCATTGCTTGTACCCTCACCTCTTATTGCTGCAATTGGCAAAATAAGATCTCCAATTTTATTCCGTTTTTTTAAACCACCACATTTACCTAAAAACAAAACTGCTTTGGGTTTTATGGCAGTAAGTAAATCCATAACAGTTGCAGCACCGGGGCTGCCCATTCCAAAATTTATGATGGTAATATTATTTGCTGTTGCACATTGCATTGGTCGGTCAGGCGCAACTATTTCCACATTATTCCACTCTGCAAACATGGTTACGTAATTACTAAAATTAGTTAGTAAAATATATTCTCCAAAATCTTTAACTGCCTGTCCGGTATATCTCGGTAACCAATTGTCAACTATTTCCTCTTTTGATTTCATAC
>JANXTG010000219.1 GCA_025352525.1 Ferruginibacter sp. | reverse complement strand
GGTAAAAGTACCGGTAAAAGAAATGAACATGCTATGTTGCAGGATATGCAGTTTGTATACGATACACTGGCAGTGCAGTATACAGAGCAGCATATAATTGTGTATGGCCGCAGCCTGGGCAGTGGGTTTGCAGCAAAAATTGCGAGCGATAACAAGCCACGCTATTTAATATTGGATGCCCCTTATTTTAATTTTGCAAAAGCAATAGAACGTTTTTTACCCATGTTGCCTATTCGTTATATTTTACGCTACCAGTTGCGCACAGATAAATGGATAAGGCATGTAAACTGCCATACTTACATTTTTCACGGTACAGAAGATTTTTTAATCCCCATCAGCAACAGCGAAAAACTCCTGCAAATAAATCCTCATAAAATAACATTGCTTCGTATTGTTGGCGGTGGGCACAACAACCTGCCATCCTTTCCGGCATATCATAATTTACTAAGAGATATTTTACAATACTAATTTTAATGCATGACGTTTAACAGAAAAAAAATGTTTGGTTGGATAAAAATTATACTGCTGTTATACGCTTCAATCGGTATTGTATTGTTTTATCTGCAGGATAAGATATTGTTTCATCCTAAAAAATTAGGTGCGGATTTTCAGTACAAATTCAAGGATCGTTTCGAGGAAATAAACATCCCTTTTAATGATACAGATACAATGAATCTTATAAAGTTTTTACCTGATAATATACCGGTAAAAGGGGTGGTAATTTATTTTCATGGCAATATGAAAAACATAGCACATTACGCAACATTTGTCGGTCCGTTTTTAAAGCTGGGTTACGAAGTATGGATGGAAGATTATCCGGGTTTTGGAAAAAGTACGGGACTTATAACCGAACAAAAATTATACGAGCAGGCATTGCAGGTTAAGAAGATGGCCGATGTAAAATTTCATACAGATAGCATCATCATTTACGGAAAGTCCTTGGGTACAGGCATTGCCGCAAATTTAGCAAGCCGTACAAAAGCAAAAATGCTTATTTTAGAAACGCCTTATTACAGCATTCCTTCAATGTTTAGCAGCTATGCTTTTATGTACCCAAATGAACAGATGAGTAATTATAAACTTCCTACAAATTTGTTCTTGCAGGATGTTGCATGCCCGGTAATTATTTTTCATGGCACTAGTGATGCAGTTATCCCTTATCGTAATGCAAAAAAATTATTGTCAGTCTTAAAACCAACTGATAAATTTATCACTATAGAAGGTGCATCTCACATTAATGTAAATGCAAACCCACAATATTTCAACGCAATTGATTCTTTGTTGAAGTGAAAAAACGCATCTATATAATTGTCAGGCTGATTTTGTATAAGTTGATAAGTTTGTTTACTAGATTTCGACAAGCTCAAGTTGACAGCATAATATTTCAAAGTGATTATTGTATTAATTTAAATCACTTTTATACACTAGATTTCTTTCAACATAACTCCACTGTCGTCTACACTTAATTGGTGTCTCATGCCATGTTTTAATGCAAGGTTATTTTCCCCATGGCTCACAGGAAAATCAAAGCAAACCGGGTAATTATATTCTGCAACCTGTTCTAAAACAATATCATAAATATTTTTTCCTAAAGGTCTTTCTGTATCTTTTAAATCTGTAAAACCACCAATAATAAGTCCGGATAATTTTTTTAATTTACCACATCTTTTTAATTGAACAAACATGCGGTCAATGTGATACAATTGCTCGTCTAAATCTTCTAAAAATAAAATACAGTTATTTGTTTTTACATCAGATGAAGTGCCAATGCCGTTTGTAAAAAGCGTGAGGTTTCCACCAATTAATTTGCCTTTAGCCGTACCTACTTTATTTAAGATATTTGCTTCTACATCATACTCTGCTTTTTTACCTAACAGCGCTGCAAGCATTGTTTTTATATTGGTATTTTCTTCAGCACCATTAAAGGCGGCAGCCATAGAGGCATGGAGAGATACAGTTTTAAAATTGCTGAAGAGATAAGTATGTAAAACAGTAACATCGCTAAAGCCAATAATCCATTTCGGTTGTTTTATAAATTTTTTAAAACAGAGTTTATCAATTATTCGGCTTATGCCGTAGCCACCCCGTGCGCACAGAATAGCATCAATATTTTTATCATCTAAAAACCGTTGCAGTTCGTTTATGCGTTCTTCATCGGTGCCGCTAAAATAATTGTTAGAATTACTCCCTATATTTTCTCCAATAATAACATGATAACCTTCCTGCTGTAACGTTGTAATACAATTGGTAACTTTTTCTGTAGCCATATACCCTGCAGGGCAGCAAATTGCTATTGTATCTCCTCTTTTTAAGTATGGTGGAACAGTCATATTTTATGTATTTTTATAGCCTTAAGATTTCAATTTATGCGTTTTTTTTGTTTTTTGCTTTTACTTTGTTCATTTAGTGTAAATGCACAACCACCGTGTTCAGATTTTACGCCAGGTGGCACTGCTCAATCAAGTATTTCATTATGTGCAGCTTCAGGTTTTTCACAAACAAATTTACCTGATTGCACAGGACCTTTTCTACCGATGGGTGGCTGTCCAGATCCTGTTACTTCCAATAAATCTATATGGTATAAAATTCATTGTTACAGTGCAGGGACATTTGGTTTTTTAATTACGCCAAAAAATGCAGGAGATGATTTTGACTTTCAGGTAATGAACATAACCAACAAGCAGGCTGCTGATGTTTATACTATGAATTTAACCGTGTCACTCAACCAAGTATCATCAGGGGGCTCTACAGGATGCATTGCTGCAGGAACCAAAAATTACAATTGTGCAAGTTCTAGCAGTTCGCCTTACAACAATCTTTTAAACGTTTTGGCAGGAGATGATTATTTATTAATGGTTACAAGGTTTTCAAATTCAGGTATTCAGGGCTATGACTTAACTTTTAATGGCGGTACAGCAATACTTACAAATCCTTCGCCTCCTTCTGTTACTAAAGTGGCACAGGTTGGTTGCAACCCCTCGCAATTAAAAATAGATCTATCCCAAGATGTTCTATGCAGTAGCCTTACACCAACTGGCTCTGAGTTTATAATCAGTGGCGGTGCAAATGTAATAACCAGTATTGTTTCTGCTTGCAATACAGGTACAAATGCATTTTCAACCATTACTTTAAACCTGCAAACTCCATTATTGCCTGGCAATTATACGTTGACTGTAAACAACGGTTCGGATCTAAATACTTTGTCGGATCTGTGTGGTAGATTAATGCCCGCCGGTGTGCAGGTTCCATTTACCATTGCTGCTCAAATACCCGCTACTATAACGCAGGTAACAAAATCATCTTGTGCTGCCAATGTTTTAAAAGTTGCTTTAAGCCAGCCAGTGCAGTGTAATAGTATTAGTCCTACAGGTTCTGAATTTATTCTTTTACCCGGAAGCCCTGTTATTACTTCTGTTTCAACAAACTGTAGCGGAACAAATCTCTCAACTGATACCATTTACATTAATTTGCAAAGCCCGTTGGCAAATGGAAATTATAATCTAACGGTTAATAGTAATACTGCATCAGATGGAAATACATTTATAGATAACTGTGGTATACAAATGCTGTCAGGTACAAATAAAAATTTTACCATCGCTACAACCTCAGCTCCTGCTGTTACAAGTTCATCAGCATATTGCCAAGGTGCTACTGCTGTTGCATTGCAAGCCACCGGTACAAATTTACTTTGGTACACAACTGCTACAGGTGGTACGGGTAGTACAACAGCACCAATTCCATCAACCACAACAGCAGGTGTATTTAATTTTTATGTAAGCCAAACAATAAGCAATTGCGAAGGATCCAGAGCATTAATAACAGTAACTGTAAATCCATCCCCGGCAGCACCAACAGCAAACCCTGCAACCTATAATTATTGCACAGGTCAAACAGCCACCGCATTGACTGTTACGGGTTCAAACATACTTTGGTACAGTGCAGCAACAAGTGGTACAGGTTCATCAACAGCACCTACTCCATCCACTTCATCAGCGGGCACAACACTATATTATGCCTCTCAAACTACAGCAGGTTGTGAGAGCCCAACAAGAGTTGTAATTACGGTAAATGTAACAGCTGTTCCTTCAGCGCCAGGAGTTACAAGTCCGGTAGTTTTGTGCCAAGGTTCCACATCGGTGCAGCTTTCAGCAACCGGATCAAATTTACTTTGGTACAATGCATCATCCGGCGGCACAGGTTCTGCAACAGCGCCAACTGCTTCTGCATCAACAGTAGGAAGCACAAATTATTATGTAAGCCAAACGAATATCGGTTCATCAAATTGCGAAAGCCAGAGAGCTAAAATAACAGTAAATATTGTAACAACTCCTGCTTCACCTACAGTAACTTCTCCTTTAAATTACTGTCAAAATCAAATAGCTGCTGTGCTTTCTGCAGGGGGTTCTAATTTACTTTGGTATGCAAATTCAACAGGGGGAACGGGTAGTTCAACAGCGCCTACTCCATCAACTTCAACAATCGGTTCCATCATTTATTATGTAAGTCAGTCTGCAGGCACCTGCGAAAGTTCACGCTCATCCATCACCGTAAATGTAGCTTCAACGCCGGCTGCACCGACAGTAACGCTACAGGTAAATTATTGCGAGGGCGCTGTATCAACTGCATTAACAGCATCAGGGACAAATATAAAATGGTATGCAACGGCAACAAGTGCTACAGCATCAGCCACAGCGCCTACACCATCAACAGCTACTGCAGGAACAACATCTTATTTTGTTAGTCAATCTTTTGGCAACTGCGAAAGCCCAAGAGCAGAGATTATGGTTGTCGTAACTGCAATACCTGCAGCTCCAATGGTAGGGCCAACCGTTAATTATTGCCAGGGCGAAATGCCAACAAATTTTATTGTATCCGGTACAAATCTTTTGTGGTACACAACTGCAACAGGGGGAACCGGAAATCCAACGGCGCCGACCATTTCAACAACTTCGGTTAGTACAATCACTTATTATGTAAGCCAGTCATCTGCTGGTTGCGAAGGACCAAGATCTTCAATTATGGTTAATGTAAACGCTACACCTGCTGCACCAAAAGTTCCGCCAACACAAACCTATTGTCAAAATACATCAACCAATCCTTTAGTAGTTAGTGGTAATAATTTAAAATGGTATTCTCAGCCAACAAGTGGTACGGCAAGCACAACTACTCCTGTTGTTTCTTCCGCCAATGCGGGAATACTCGTTTATTATGTATCTCAAACAACAGGTAACTGCGAAAGTCCCAGAGCCTCTATAACAATAAATATTATAGCAACTCCGGCAGTACCAACTGTTACAAGTATCATCAATTTCTGTCCTAATCAAACAGTTGGGCCATTAGCAGATTCTGTATCCGGCACAAATTTATTGTGGTATGCAAATGCTACAGGCGGCACCGGAACGTCGGCTTCTCCAATTGTCCAAACAAATGTGTTTCCTGCAACTTATATTTATTATGTGAGCCAATCAACTTCGGCTGCAAACGGAAATTGCGAAGGGCCAAGGGCACAAGTAACAGTGAACGTAGATAATTTTTTAAATGTAAATATTGGTGCCGATACAACTATTTGTGAAGGTGTTTCTGTAAAGTTTTTTCCAACGGTTACACCTTCAGGAGCGCTATACCAATGGCGTTCATTAAATGAGCCCAATGGTACCATTGATAATATTACACTGTTAAATGCTACAATAAAGCCGCTCAATAACAGTGATTATGTTTTGCAGGCGAGCATCGGGGGTTGTGTAAAAGAAGATACAATAAGTGTTTTTGTAAAAACAAAACCTGTTGTAAATGCAGGGCAAACGGCTGCAATTTGTTTAAACGATTCAACCTTACTTTCAGCAAGTATTTCCCGTGTTATGTCTCCTGGTTTTGTTTCAAAATATTTGTGGACTCCTGCAGTAGGAATTAGAAACGATTCCCTTTTACAAACCTTTGCTTATCCAACAAAAACAACTTTGTATACCTTAACTGCAACAACAACAATTGCAGATTATGGTTGTGATTTTGTTTCTACGGGAACGGTGAATGTAATTGTTCAACCCATTGTTTTTGCAAATGCAGGCAGAGATACAATAGCTGTGAAAGGTTCGCCGCACCAACTGCAGGGATCGGGGGCTTCATTTTACCAATGGTCTTCACCAACAGTAACTATTCCCAATCCGTTTACAAAAAATCCCTTTGTAATTTTAAATAATGATGCTGTATTTTATTTAAAAGCAACAGATAATATTGGTTGTACAGGAACTGATACAGTTTTTGTAAAAGTGTTGAATGGTCCTGCTTATTATGTACCAAATGCGTTTTCGCCAAATGGCGATGGACAGAATGATATTTTTAGAGCAATACCTGTCGGCTTTGCAAACACAACTTACTTCAGGGTATTTAATCGACTTGGTATTTTAATGTTTGAAACAAACCAATATCTTAAAGGTTGGGATGGTACATACAATGGAAAACCCCAACCCGCAGGCGTCTACGTATGGACAGTTGCAGGTACAGATAAAGATTTTAAAAGAGTAGAATTAAAAGGAACTGTAAATTTGTTGAGATAACAGTAGGAATAAAATCTAGTAATAATTTTTATCAGGGTTTGTATTTTGCCTCTGCATATATTTTTTCATCATCTATTTTCATTAGGCTGTCAGGTTTTATATCGGGATATTTTTCTGCGAATTTTTTTACTATTTGCCAGCCGGCAAATGAGCCAATATTACCGGGAGCTTTTTCGCCGAGCTCCTGCGTTTTTGGTCCGTCCGATACATAATTTTTAATTAAATTATTATCAGCAGTCTGCAAAAAATTATTCTGCACAAACAGATCCCAAATAGCAGCTTCGTGGGCGTAAGAGTCTTTCATTTGTGCAGCTGTGTATCCAATTATTATATGCTCTTCTTTTTCAGGTAAAAATTTTTGAAGCACGTAAAGCCTTTTTCCTTTTTCAACCATTTGTATCAATAATCTTTTATCTTCTGTTTTTTCAGGATAAATATCACCAACAATATTTTTTAAACAGTTAACGGAAATATATTCGGGTGTGAAGCGTGCCGTCACGTATTCGGGATAAGTTTCCTGCACCATCGTAGTTTTGTATTGCGGAAAACTTTTGCCTAAATGACCATGAACTCCAACATAAAAAACTTCATCATCCAATATATCTCCATAACCGTCAGTTGGTCCTAAATAAGTAATAATTTTTGTTGGAATTTTATATGATGGGTAATAATATTTTACAAACTGCAAACCTCTTTTAATTTCATTTTCATATGGCGAAAAATCTTTAAAATATTTTTGAGATGTATCGTAAATATTTCTGCTGTAAGCTATAAACTGCTTTATATAAGTTGCTGTTGTGTCTACAGGCCATTTTGGATCGATTCCTAAAATGGTTCCCATAAAATTTTCACCAAAGGAAGGATAGGCCGCAATCAGTTTATCTAATTGTGGCATAATATTATTGGTATCCAATGCAAAGAACTGCTGTTCAAAACGGCGAGTGTTCAATTGTATTTTTACAGAAGATACATCCGGAATTTTATTTTTCCCATTACAGGAAAACATGCCTGCAATAATTATGAAACCAATTAACGAACGCATACTTTAGATATTTAACTTTACAGAATACCGTACAAATCTAAACTTACGGGAACAAATACAGCGCAATGAAAATTTTTTTAGCACAACAGAATTATCACATAGGAAATATTGAAGCAAATACTGCTAAAATAATTGAAGCCATTATAAAAGCAAAAGAACAAAATGGTGATGTTATACTTTTCAGTGAACTTTCAGTGTGCGGATATGCACCAAAAGATTTTTTATATTTTAATGATTTTATAGAGAAGTGTTACGCCGCAGTTGATAAAATAAAATTGTATGCTGATGGTATTGCTGTTGTAATTGGTGCGCCACACCGCAATGCAAAAAGGGAGGGCAAAGATCTGTTTAACGCTGCTTATTTTTTGGCAGATAAAGAAATAAAGCAAATCATTCACAAAACCTGTTTACCTACTTATGATATTTTTGACGAAGACCGTTATTTTGAACCTGGAACAGAATGGAATGTTGTAGAATACAAAGGCAGAAAATTTGCTCTTACAATTTGTGAAGATATCTGGAACCTCGGCGACAATCCGCTTTACACCAATTGCCCAATGGATAACCTTATTCAACAGGCTCCGGATATAATGCTTAATATGTCAGCATCACCTTTTGATTATACACACGATGAAGACCGATACGCTGCTATTAAAGCCAATGTTCTCAAATATAAAATTCCACTTTTTTATGTGAATGCTGTGGGCAGCCAGACAGAAATTGTTTTTGACGGTAACTCGCTTGCTTTTGACAAACATGCAAATCTTTGTGGCAAACTGGCTTCGTGCAAAGAAGATATGCAATCGTTTTTTTTAAAGGATGATGGAACGATACAGGGAGAAGTTCTGCAACAATCAACTCATGTGCCTGACAGAGAATTAAAACCTGATACACTTACAGAAACCCTTAATATTTCATTGATTTATGAAGCCCTCATTTTGGGTATCAAAGATTATTTTACTAAAATGGGTTTTAAGAAAGCAATACTTGGCAGCAGTGGCGGCATTGACAGTGCTGTTGTACTCGCACTTGCGTGCAACGCTTTGGGTGCAGAAAATGTAAAGGGGCTTTTAATGCCATCGCCATATTCAACCGGGCATTCGGTAACTGATGCAGAGCAGTTAAGCATCAACCTAAAAAATGATTATAACATCATACCTATTAAAGATATTTACGAAAGTTTTTTAACTGAGTTAAAACCATTGTTTGCAGATTTGCCATTCAGCATAGCGGAAGAAAATATACAGAGCCGCACAAGAGGAAATTTATTAATGGCGGTTGCCAATAAATTTGGTTACATATTATTAAACACATCAAACAAAAGTGAACTTGCCACCGGTTATGGTACACTTTATGGAGATATGGCCGGCGGCATTGGGGTTTTAGGAGATTGTTACAAACTGCAGATTTATGAGCTGGCAAAATATATAAATAGAAACGAAGAAATTATCCCGCAAAATATAATAACAAAGCCACCAAGTGCAGAACTAAGACCCGATCAAAAAGACAGCGATAGTTTGCCCGATTATTCCATACTTGATAAATTATTATATCAATATATTGAGTTGCAAAAAGATCCGCAGGAAATAAAAAACCAGGGTTTTGATGCTGCGCTGGTTGACAGGGTTTTAAAAATGGTAAATGTAAATGAATATAAAAGAAATCAGTTTTGTCCAATCATAAGAATTTCTCCTAAAGCATTTGGTGTTGGAAGAAGGATGCCTATTGTTGGAAAATATTTGAGTTGAATATTAAATCTTAGAGACAAGATTTGAAATATAAGATTGAAGTTTTAAGACTCCGATAAAATGATTCCGTATTTAATCAAATGTCTAGTATTTAATTCCTATTTTAACAAAGTATTAAACCGCATAAATCTTTAAGGCACAGTTATTATATTGATTGAAGCTAATTTGCAGCACTTGAAAAATAAATTCTAAATATGTTACAAACCGCAGAAGACATTCGACTTTTAAATGATAAGATAAACCATGCATCAGGATTTGTATCACGAATAAACGACGAATTAAGCAAAGTAATTGTTGGCCAGCAAACAATGATTGAAAGATTGTTGATTGGTATGTTAAGTAACGGACATGTTTTGCTGGAAGGTGTGCCTGGACTTGCAAAAACACTCGCAATAAAATCATTAGCACAAACCATACATGCGCAATACAGCCGTATCCAGTTTACACCGGATCTCTTACCTGCTGATGTAATAGGTACCATGATTTACAACCAAAGCAAAAATGAATTTTATGTGCGCAAGGGTCCAATATTTGCAAATTTTATTTTAGCGGATGAAATAAACCGTGCTCCTGCAAAAGTGCAAAGTGCGTTACTGGAAGCGATGCAGGAAAGACAGGTAACCATTGGTGATACGAGTTATAAACTGCAGGAACCATTTTTGGTTTTAGCAACACAAAATCCTATTGAGCAGGAAGGTACCTATCCATTACCGGAAGCACAGGTAGATCGTTTTATGTTGAAAGTAGTTGTTGGTTATCCGACAAAAACAGAAGAGCAAATGATCATAAGGCAAAATACACAGGGGCTTGTTGCACCAACAATAAATCCCGTCGCATCTGCCATAGAGATACTTACTGCAAAAGAACTTGTAAGAGCAATTTATGTAGATGAGAAAATAGAAAATTATATTTTAGATATTGTTTTTGCTACAAGATTTCCTGAAAAATATAATCTTGCCAAATTAAAGCCGCTGATAAGTTTTGGCGGTTCACCTCGTGCAAGTATAAATCTAGC
>JANXTG010000087.1 GCA_025352525.1 Ferruginibacter sp. | reverse complement strand
CTGGCAATATTAATTATATGGGTATTTAGATTTTACAAAGTAGAAGTAGAATTTAGAAGCTATCAATTAAGCGACTTAACCCGAAATCTTGTTGGTGCAAGCAAAATCTCCCTGTCAACATTATTGGTAGCAGGTATTTGGTATCCAGGTTTGGTACTTGTTCCCGCACTGCTGATGGCTTTGCTTATGGTAGCAGCGCAGTATTATCATTTTACAGCAAAACACCCTTGGCTTTATCATGTGCTTTCTTTTTTACTCTTACTGATGTGTCTTTTCATTGCAGCAGTATCAGCTAAATTATTGTAAGACATGACTTTTCTCAATATCCTTATTGTTATCTCAAGTGTGTCGTTTATATTTTACGGGATTTCATATTTCACAACTACAAATATGAAAATTGAGTTTAAACGATTTGGCCTCGAAAAATTTGGTGCACTTACTGCAATTTTAGAAATATTAGGTGCCCTTGGTCTGCTACTAGGTATAAGCCTGCACCCCATATTACTTGTATCATCAGGAGGACTAACTATACTAATGCTTCTCGGTGTCTTAGTCAGGATAAAAATGAAAGACAGTCTCCTGATATCAACTCCTGCTACAGTTTATATGCTGCTGAATGCATGTATATTTTACCTAGCTTTTTAAGTGGATTAATACATTATAACTTTTTCAGCTTACAATTAGGATTTGCCACAACTAGCACCTGCAGTCCTTAAAGTAAATCGCAGTACCTCTATGCAATTTTAATATAGATGGGTATTTAGTCATTAATAGGACAACCAATTCTTAATTAAAATTTTAAAGTATTACTTCGCTTATAGTCAAGTTATCGTCAAGTTATAGTCAAGTTATAGTCATATTTATCCGTACATCACATACCCCAACTCCATGTAGACTCCTATGGAATCTTATGGCGGTTTCTGTGTTACATAAGCTTGTATTCAATAATTGTTGATCCTAAAGTTCACTTTAGCTTTATCCGAATTCGACAGAGCGTGACACGGGGTTTATCAAACAACTTATATTTACAAAACAAATTAATCATCAATTTTCTTTATAAATGAAGACATCATTTCTCCTCTTATCATGTTTATTATGTACCTGCAATATTTTTTCCCAAACACTTATAAACCCTGCTGCTATCGATATTGTAAGAGATAGTTTTGGTGTACCCCATATTTTTGCCAAGACAGATCCTGAAGTGGCATACGGGCTTGCATGGGCAGAAGCAGAAGATGAATTTGCAAGTATGCAGCAATTACTTTTACCGGTAAAAGGTTTAATGGGTAAAGTTTTAGGCAAGCAGGGAGCCGCCGGAGATTATGCGTTTGCGCTGTTTCGTTGTAAAGAAATTACAGAAGAAAAATGGAACACTTTATCTCCCTCATTTATAAAATATATTACAGGATATGTGCAGGCACTTAACCTTTATGCAGCTACACACAAAAGCGAAGTACTTAATAAAAATTTATTCCCCATAACACTTAAAGAATTTGTTTCCTCTTCCGTATTTGCACTAACAATTTTTAACGGAGCCGATGGGGCTTTGCAGAGAATTTTTTCAAATACTGAACCTGATGCTCCGGAGTTAAATAAAAAAGGCAGTAACTCCGCTGCTGTATTAAATACAAAAACTACTACCGGTGAATCTTTTTTATTGATAAATGCACACCAGCCAAATACTGGTCCGCAGGCTTTTTACGAAGCGCACATTTGTAGTGAAGAAGGTCTTAATGTTTTAGGTGGCCTGCTTGCAGGTGCACCCTGTATTTTACATGGGGTAAATGAAAACTTAGGTTGGGCGCATACAGTAAATTACTGCGATAGGTTGGATGAATTCCAACTTCAAATGAATCCTGAAAATGCTATGCAGTATATGTTTGATGGACAATGGATCAACCTTGAAGTAAAAATAATCAAGCTGGCCATAAAAGGAATTCCAATAAAAATAAAACGGAAAGTTTACTGGAGTAAGTATGGTGCAACCATGAAAAACACAACCGGATTTTATTCAATAAGACTGGGTGCAAATATGAAAATTGGTGTACTAGACCAGTGGTATCAAATGGATAAAGCAAAGAATTATACAGAATTTTATGCGGCATTAAATAAACAGGAATTGAGCATGTTTAATATTATGTATGCAGATAAGCATGATACAATTTTCTACATCAACAATGCTTTAATGCCTGTAAGAAATTCGGGATATAAGTGGCTAAAAACGGTACCCGGAAATACAAGTAATACATTATGGACAAAGTTTAGAAACATAAAAGAACTGCCGCAATATATAAATCCCTCCAGTGGATTTTTATTTAATACAAACCACTCTTCCTTTTTGGCAACAGCCACCGCTGATAATTTAAAAGCATCATCATTTGCAAAACAGGATGGCTGGGAAACCTACAACTTAAACAGAAGTGTACGTTTTATGGAATTGTTTCCGCAAAATGAGAAGTTAAGTTACGAGCAATTTAAAGCCTTAAAGTTTGATAAGCAATTGCCTGCTGTGTTGCAATACAATTACAATATTGACAGCATGTTTTTATTAAATGAAATTGAATATCCGCAATATGCATCCATTATTTCTACATTCAAAAAATGGGATAAAAAAGGAAATGCAGAAAGCAATGGCGCAGCAATATTTTTATTATCGTACGAGTATTTAAAAAAGAAATTAAAGGGGCAGAACCCTAGAAAAATTACCAGAACTGAAGCTGTTGAAACTTTTGATTATGTAAAAAATTACCTACAAACAAATTTTGCTAAAACAGATATTGCGTTAGGCGACTTACAAAAATTGGTAAGAGGCAAAAGAGAATGGCCTTTGGGTGGTTTCCCGGATGTATTATCACCACAGTGGACTGCACCAATGAAAAATGGCAGATTAAAATCTATCGGTGGCGATGGGCTGATAATGTTTGTACGTTTTGCAAAAGATGGCTTGCCCAAAATAGAAACCATTAATATGTACGGCGCCAGTAGCCACCCCGAAAGCAAGCATTTTGATGACCAGGTAGAAATGTATTTACAGCAAAAAACAAAACGGATGACGCTGGATAAAAAGGATATTTATAAAAATGCCGAAAGCATTTATCACCCACAGTAAATAGTTTATATGCATAAAAATGTAATCTAAGCTTCGTAGTAAACTAAATTATATGTGCCATTGTATGCCATTGGTGAATATTAATTTAATGCATAATAAAAGCTAAATAAATATTCTACCGCTCAAGGGCTGGCGGATAGAAGTGGAAATCCTTTTTGCTGCCTTTGAGCAAAAAGATTGTAACGTAGAGCCGCAACAAATGTTGACCAAAGTTTCTTAGGCACACAGCCCCAAGCATTTTTTATAAATTTGGACAAATAATTGCCTACTACCTAACACTGTTATAAAATAGGTACAACCCTCAATTTTCTATAATATTGCAAGTTAAAAAAGTAAATAAATAATCTAACTATAAACTTATGTGCGGAATTGTAGGATACACAGGCCCACGAGAGGCATACCCAATAATTTTAAAGGGGCTTAAAAGACTGGAATACAGAGGTTACGACAGCAGTGGTGTGGCTTTACTGCACGATGGCAAACTGGATGTTTATAAAAAGAAAGGCAAAGTTGCTGAGCTGGAAGAAAGCCTGACAGGTAAAAATCTTCATGCAAATATTGGTATTGGGCACACCCGCTGGGCCACACACGGCGAGCCGAGCGACAGAAATTCTCACCCGCACACATCTGCAAGCGGAAGGCTTAGCATCATACATAATGGTATTATTGAAAACTATGCCCCGCTTAAAAAAGAATTAATAAGCAAAGGATACAGTTTTACGAGTGATACAGATACAGAAGTACTATTAAATTTTATTGAAGACATACAGATTAATAATGACTGTTCTTTAGAAGAGGCTGTACGCATTGCCTTGAAAAGAATTACGGGTGCATACTGTATTTTATTGCTTGATGAGCAGGACCCGGAAACCATTATTGCAGCTCGCAAAGGAAGTCCGCTCGTAATTGGAATTGGCAAAGGGGAACATTTTTTAGCAAGCGATGCATCACCAATTATTGAATATACCAAAGAGGTTGTTTATGTAAACGATTATGAACTTGCCATTGTGCGACCAAATGAACTGATCTTAAAAAATTTAGGCAATGAAAAAATAACGCCCTTTATAACAAAGCTGGATATGGAAATGGCAGCAATTGAAAAAGGCGGTTATGATCATTTTATGCTTAAAGAAATTTACGAGCAGCCAAGTACAATACAGGATTGTTTGCGTGGGCGTTTAAATATTGAATCCGGCACAATTACCATGGCAGGTATTGACGACCATATAGAGCAGATAAAAAATGCCGACCGTATTATGATTGTTGCCTGTGGAACCAGCTGGCACGCAGGTTTGGTGGCAGAGTACATAATTGAAGAGTTATGCAGAATACCGGTGGAAGTTGAATACGCATCGGAGTTTAGATATAGAAATCCGATTGTAAATAAAGGCGATGTTATTATTGCCATTTCGCAAAGTGGTGAAACAGCAGATACATTGGTGGCGCTGGAAAAAGCAAAGGAAAACGGTGCATTTATTTTTGGTGTTGTAAATGCTGTTGGCTCATCTATAGCACGCATTTCGCACGCAGGTGCATATACACATGCCGGCCACGAAATTGGTGTAGCCTCTACTAAAGCATTTACCGGACAGCTTGCAGTATTAATGATGATGGCTTTGCGAATTGCTATACAAAAAGGAACGATAACCAAAGAGCGTTACCAACAGTTGCTGGTAGAACTTGCAGATGTGCCTGAAAAAGTAGATGCTATTTTAAAAAATGCAGCGCATATTAAAAGCATTGCTTTAAAATATAAAGATGCCAGAGACTTTTTATTTTTAGGCAGAGGCTATAATTTCCCCATTGCGCTGGAAGGTGCATTGAAACTGAAAGAAATTTCTTACATACATGCAGAAGGTTATCCGGCTGCAGAAATGAAACACGGGCCTATTGCATTGGTTGATGAGAATTTACCTGTAGTTTTTATTGCTACAAAAGATTCGTACCACGAAAAGATTGTGAGCAATATGCAGGAAATAAAAGCACGGAAAGGAAAGATAATTTCCATCATTACCGAAGGTGATGAGATAAGCCCGACATTAAGTGATGATGTTATTTTTATTCCGCCCGCAGATGAATTAATTGCACCAATTATTAGTGTGATACCATTACAATTACTCTCTTATTTTACGGGCATTGCAAAAGGCGTTGATGTTGATAAACCAAGAAACCTTGCAAAGAGTGTAACGGTAGAATAATAGTAATTTAATAAGATCATATAAAATGTATTTAGTGACCACAATTATTGTGGTCATTTTTATTTTAATTGGAAAAAGATTAAGGTGTTTAAACATTAATAGAATTAATATGCTAATTTGAATCTAGATTTTAGATACCCTAATAAAAATATTTTAAACGCTAAAACTACTTTAATGAACAGAAGAAACTTTTTAAGAAATACGTCTAATGCAGGTTTAACGCTGGCTACAATTTCTTTGGGAATTTACAATGAAGTAAATGCCGGCACACCTAATGAAATGTTTGTTGATTTTGATCTAAATGAAATTACTATAACAGAGCTTCAGCAAAAGATGATATCGGGCAATCAATCTGCTGTATCATTAACTAAAATGTATTTAAAGCGAATAAAAGAGATTGATAAAAATGGACCTAAAATTAACGCTGTAATTGAACTAAATCCAGATGCGTTAAAGATTGCAGAAGCTATGGACAAAGAGAGAAAAGCAGGACGGATTAGAGGTCAGCTTCATGGGATTCCGGTGCTGATTAAGGACAATATAAATACCGGTGATAGTATGATGACTACGGCAGGTTCTTTGGCAATGAAAGGAAATATAGCAACCAAAGATGCATTTATTGTAACCAAATTAAGAGAAGCCGGTGCGATAATAATTGGTAAAACAAATTTAAGTGAGTGGGCAAATTTCCGCTCGAGCAGATCTACAAGTGGATGGAGCAGCCGGGGCGGACAAACAAGATGCCCTTACATATTGGACCGTAATCCATCAGGATCAAGTGCGGGCTCAGGGGCAGCAACGGCAGCAAATCTTTGTGCAATTGCTATTGGTACCGAAACCGATGGTTCTATAGTTTCGCCTGCTTCTATAAATGGATTGGTTGGCATAAAACCTACGGTAGGTTTGTGGAGCAGATCAGGCATTATTCCAATTTCAAAAACACAGGATACTGCAGGACCGATGGCAAGAACAGTAAGAGATGCAGCAATATTATTAGGTGCATTAACCGGAATAGATAATGCAGACGAAATAACTAAAGAAAGTGTAGGAAAAAGTTATAAAGATTATACAACTTTTCTTGATAAAGATGGTCTTAAAGGAAAAAGAATTGGAATAGAAAAATCTCACCTTCGAGGACATGAAGGAATTGTTGCTGTATTTAAAGAAGCTATACAAGAACTTACAAATTTAGGCGCATCAATTGTTGAAGTCGATTTGATAAAAAGTTTAGAAGATATTGGAAATGCAGAATTTCAAGTATTACTGTACGAGTTTAAAGATGGGTTGAACAGTTATCTGAAATCTGTAAATGGTAAAATGAAATCACTGGAAGATATAATTGCTTTTGATAAATTAAATGAAACAAATGCAATGCCATATTTTAAACAGGAAACCTTAATAAATAGCCAGCTCAAAGGAGATTTAAACAGCAAAGAATATATAGATGCATTAACCAAAACACTTTCGTCAAGAAAAATTATTGCTGATTTAATGAGCAAAAATAATATTGATGCATTGTGCGGCGTAACTAACGGCCTTGCAGGTTGTATTGATTTAATAAATGGAGATTATGATACAGGATTTTCATTATCTCAACCTGCAGCTATATCGGGCTATCCACACATTACTGTACCCATGGGTTTTGTACAGGAACTACCGCTGGGCATTTCTTTTATATCAACTGCATACACTGAATCAAAATTATTAGGTATGGCTTATGCTTATGAGCAAGTGTCTAAAAAAAGAAAGGCGCCAAAATTTATCACTTCTTTTAAACCGTAATCCGTTAGTTTATAAATCATACAAGTAATGCGTTGCTTTTGCTGCTACAGTTGCAACGCATTAACTTGTAAATCAAATTATATTGTTTTGAAATGCAAAGCGAGTTATTATTATTATAAAATAACCAATCCATTTTCTTCTACAATTGTATTTTCTATCATTTTTGTTCTTGCAGAAAATATCTTGGTAATTTCTTTAGAGCCAGTCTGTAGATTAAAAATTAATTGTTGCCCGTCTTTTTTCTCAATCTTAAAAACCTGGTAAGGAGATTTAACTTTCCAGTTTTGCGTGTACAATTCGCCTTCGGTTTTATCACTTATTTTTAAAATACTGTTTTTGTAAGTGTCTTTTATTTCTACCTGAAAACAAAGATAATTATCCTGAATACCTGTATATTTTACAGAAAAATTATCTTCTTTTTTTACTGTACTCGCAGTTTGAGCATTTAAAGTTGTTGTTATTAAAAACAAACAAATAACGGCTAACGATACTTTTAAGTTTTTCATTTTATAAATTTTTAGAAGTTTGTAATTAAATACCTTTTTAAAAAAAATATTTGTTTATATTGTAAAAATAACAACCGCAGAAAGTGAAATAAAATAAAGATTGAAGTGTTTTTATTATTGCAAATAATAAAATGATTGTCTGAAGCCCCTGATTGTAGGCAGTTTAAAGCTATCTATATAATTATTTCCAAGTGTTTTTATTGATAAAGATTTTATTGATAATTACGCTTGCGGCTTAAATTATATTTCTCTGATAAGATAACACTCATAGATTTTTTATACACTTTTGCCTCTAGCCACGAAATAATATCTAGGTAAGCAAATGTCCTGGCTTCGTACCTGTTAGTTTCTTGAACTTTTATTTTTTCTAAAAAAGTTTCAAGTTCATACTGCATGTTAATTCTTGTAACATGAAATGATTTGCGTAAAAATTTAAACATTTCTACTTCCACTAACGTAAGATTATCTTTTTTTGACATGAATCTGTAAACAGATTTTGTCAAATATTCCATCAAATCATAATTACCAATTTCATAATGTGCAATTAAATGCATCAGTCTTGCATAACCCTGTAAATCACTTTCACCGCCAAAATTTTCATTAATAATTTTTTGCAGATAATCTATACAAATATCATAATCACCATTACCAAAATAAAGACTTGCTATTTTATAATTAAAAACCATTATGCGGTGTTCATCAATAAATAACTCATTCTTTTTTAAGACCTGTAAAACGTACGGCACATCGGCAATACCATCTTTAAATGTTCCCAGCATACAGTGCTGGTTTATTTTTGCGCTGTTTATATAAATAAAAGCCTGCGTTCTAAAATTGTCATGTAGTCTGACTCTGTCTGTTAAAGCAAATTTTTCAAATCGTTTTAGTACTAAATCAAATTGCAGATAATTACGTAAATCAAAATGAGCATTTAAAAGGGTGTGTAACCCTTTTATGTAGTGGCCTGTTTCTACACGCATCATTAAAGGTTCTTCACCAAATATATCTACCCATTTTTGACTATATCTGTAATATTTTAAAAAATCAAGTTTAATATATGCATGCCAGCTAAGGCTTTGATATAAAAATAACTTTTCATAAAAACCATTTGGTGTAAGTGCGTTTGCAGGCAAAAGTTCTTGAAGGTATTTTTCAAGTATATCTTCATCCCTACTGTTTCTTGCATGGCCATTCTGAATAAACCAACTGTAGAGCAACATGGCAAGATTACTGAGTTTTGTAAGCTTGTTTATGCGGTCATTAACTTCATTTACCTCCTCAGATAATTGTTCTGCCCTGGTTTGCATTGTTCGGGTAATATGCAGAGTTTCAATCCTTTTTTCAAGTGTAATTGCTGCAAGTAAAAAATTTACTTTTTTATTAGTCTTTGCTGTTTCTTTTGCCTTGTCAAGAATTTTAAGACTTTGAGAAAAGAGGCCTTTTTTATAAAGAATATGTGCAAAATCAAATTGTTCATTTAGTTGAAGGTCTATACTTTCTGAACTTTTAAGCAAACGTAAACTTGCAAGAAGCTGCTTATATAAATGAACTTTAATATTGGCAAGCTGTGGCTTTTTAATTGTTTTTAATTTTTTTAAAAGCAATACCTCATCGTACTGAATAAGTTTATCCAATGCATCAAACAATTCAATCACTTTTAAATCTTCATTGCCGGAACTTCGCTTTATGTACAACTTAAAATGTCGCTTTTCAGATTTTTCCAAAGAGCGAATCAGTTGAAATAAAGTATCAGTGAAATTGTTGGACATAATTGATTTACCATTTTAAGATTCAATACAGTAAAGGATCTCAGCAATAAAGAGTAAATTTTAAGGTAACAAAATGAAAGTAAAGTTATTTATACCCATAAAACTATCAATACTACTTTTAATGTAGAAAAAGAATATTAAAATAAACAAAAAAGGTAAACGTTGTAACAAACTGTAATCAGCCACAGCTTGTTTTATGATAAAGCAAATATCAATAAAAATAATTTAAAAATTTCGAATAACAAGCAATCGTTAAAGCCGCTCTGTTTCTACAGAGGGGCTTGTTTTGTATAAAATATTATGTAAATTCCAAACTTACTTTTATAAAATATTCCTTTATGCTTAATGTTGCAATTATCGGCTTTGGTTTATCGGGAAGATATTTACAGGCACCGTTTTTTGAGGCTAATGAAAATTACTTTTTAAAAACTATTCTTTCCAATCATCAAAAGCCGAAACAATTTTTTCCTTTAATAAATGTTGTAAAAAATGTAGAAGATATTTTAAATGATCCGTCTATTGATCTTGTAAGTATCTGTTCGCCAAACAACACACATTACCAATATGCAAAGCTTGCTTTAAATGCAGGTAAACATGTATTGGTAGAAAAACCTTTTACAGCTTTTAGCGGGCAGGCTATGGAATTAATTTCATTATCAAAATCAAAAAACAAAGTACTTTCTGTTTTTCAAAACCGCAGATTTGACAGCGATTTTTTAACCGTAAAAAAATTAATTGATAGTAATAAACTTGGGGAAATTTTGAACTTTGAAATTCATTACAACAGATTTAAACCCGAATTAAATTTAAAAAAATGGAAGGAAACAAATGAGGAAGGAAGTGGAATTATTTATGACCTTGGAGCACATATAATTGATCAGGCCATTGCGCTCTTTGGTTTTCCATCAAACATTTGGGGGCAATCGTTTACGCAGCGTAAAAATTCAATAATAGAAGATGCTTTTGATATTAAAATGGATTACGGTAAATCAAAAGTAACGCTGCGTTCCAGTTTAATAGTTCCCGAACAATCTGCCCGTTATATAATTCATGGTTCTGAAGGTTCATTTATTAAATATGGATTAGATGTGCAGGAAGATAATTTAAAAGCAGGTATGAAACCAACCGATATTGGTTTTGGCATTGAGCCAATAGAACAGCAGGGCACAATATTTAATCAATGTAGAAGCGAAATTACCTCACAACCTTTAAACACGGAACGGGGAAACTGGGCGTTACTTTTTGAAAACCTTTACGAGGCAATTGTTTTTGGAAGAGAATTGATGATAAAACCTCAGGACGTATTACAACAAATAAAAATAATTGAAACAGTTATTAATAAATAGCAAGTTGTATTTTTCTTTGTAAATTCATTAATCTTAAACGGATAATAATGATAAAGAAATACATACCTAGCCTTTTAATACTGACTATATTATTTGCATCCTGCACAACTAATAATCCTAATGATGGTTATAATCAACCCGTATATTTAGCGCCAGGTGTTGGATTAGGTACTATAATAGCAGTAGTTATATCTTGGTCAAGAAACAAATCTATACTGTGGGCAATTTTGCATGGCATATTTGGATGGTTATATGTAATTTATGCAATAATTGTAGGTAAAAAATAAAAAGAGCTGCCGGTCACCACAACCAACAGCTCATTTCTATAATATGACCTTTCCTCTGAAACTACTTTACAATTTTTTGACTGCCAATTATTTGCCCCTTAACTAAAATATTAGCAAAATAAGTACCACCTGGCAGGTTGCTTAACCCTTCTATCTGAAGGTTATTAAAACCTTTACTTACATCAGATTTTTTATTTATTATTGACTCACCTGAAATATTTAAAATTCTTACAAAAGCTGTAGTATTTTCTGTTGCTGTAAACCTTACAGTTAAACGCTCAGTAAATGGATTTGGCGAAACCTGAATATCAATGTTATTTATTGATTTTAAACGTACAACTAAGATAGAACTGTAAGAAAATTTACCGTCATTGTCAAACTGCTTTAAACGATAGTATATAACATCTTTATTTTCTAACAACGAAGCTTTGTCCTTAAAAGAATATTCTTTTTTTGTGCCGTTTTCAAAACCATCTAAAGCTAAACCTATAGAAGCGAAATCTTTACCTGTAAATGAACGCTCAATTTCAAAATAGTTATTATTGGTTTCCTGCGCCGTAACCCAGTTTAAAACTACTGCCTTATTAACAGCATTGCCGGTAAAAGAAAGGTATTTTACAGGCAATGGGCTTGCAACTGCGTAATTAAAGCCTTTAAAGTAAATTCCTTTTTGTCTTGTAACTGCATATCCATATCCATTGTTTGCACCTGCTTTATAAATAAAACTTTTTACTAAAGAATTACTTACGGTAAACATAACCTGTTTTGCTGAAGTATCTACTCCAGGGTATTCTATTCCACCAATATTAGTAGCTGTAAATTGGGATCCGCTTTGCACAACACTTATCTGTAATGCATTAGATACATATGAAACAATACCACCTACACCCAAATCCAAAACATCTACTTCATGTAAAGAACCGCTACCATCAATATCCATTGCAGTTACACTCAATGAATCTAATATTTTAGGATTTCCGTTGGCTTTTACATACTCAATTTTAAATTCAACTAAACCATTCCTGTTTGCAGGTACTGTGATTGCAGGAGAAAAAGCTTCAGGTTTTGTTAAGGTATTATCGTCCAATATAGCTACCGTTGCACCGCCTGTTGCGCTTAGTATAGTAACAAGAGCATTTGTATTTTTAGCCACATCTAAAAATAGATATTTGGAACCTACAGAATAACCTGATCCACTAACTAAAATAGGAATAGAAAGAAAAGAAACATTAAAAGCGTTTGATTGACCGTTTTGACCGGATTGTCCCTGAACTTGAGTGTTAAAAGAAATAATTAAAATCAGAGCTACAAGAACAAGGCTTTTTACTTGGGTAAAATTTTTTTTCATTTTTTGTGGTTTTGTAATTAAAAATCGACTGACAGAGGTTAAGAAGCTTTAACTATTATGTTTTTGCTAAATACTGCACTGAATTTTTTCAGAAAAAAATAATAACCGAGGTAATCGCCATTAGTAATTTCTTAAAACAAAAATAGTATTTTTTCGGAAAGCGCCAAATATTTTTATAGTAAAATTACGGTAGTACAAGTGAAAATACTTATAAACGTATGTAAATTAAGATTTTACGTTACAAAATATGTAGTAAATATTCTACAAAAAATATTTTAAAATGTGTATTTAGGCTTAAAAAAATTTTATACTAGAGTTTTATACAAATAATAAAATGTAAAATTCCGATTTTTATAATTTTTTGTAGCATTAAAATTGCCTAATTAAATAAATAATGAATAAAATACCTCTAGCTGAACGGTTACGACCAAAAGCAATTGATCAATTAATAGGGCAAAATCATCTTACTGGCAAGAGAAGTGTTCTCAGAACTGCAGTTGAAAACGGAAATATACCTTCCATGATATTATGGGGCCCACCCGGAGTAGGTAAAACTACCATAGCAAATATCATTGCGGCTACTTTAAAGCAACCATTCTTTTTGCTGAGTGCAATTTCTTCCGGCGTTAAAGATATTAGAGAGGCAATTGAAATGGCACAAAAAAGTAACGGAGCAATATTATTTATAGATGAAATACATCGATTTAATAAAGGTCAGCAGGATGCTTTACTGGGTGCTGTAGAAAAAGGAATAATCACTCTAATAGGAGCTACAACTGAAAATCCTTCTTTTGAAGTAAACAGCGCTTTATTAAGTCGCTGCCAGGTTTATATTTTAAAAGCACTTAATACAGAAGATCTAATCCTGCTATTAAGTCATGCTTTAAAAACAGATAATGATTTAAAAAACAGAAACATAATCCTACAGGAAACCGAAGCACTTATAAATATTTCGGGAGGAGATGCAAGAAAATTATTGAATTTACTTGAGCTTATAACAAATACATCTGCAAAGGATGTTGAGTTGGTAATTACAAATGAGCTTGTAATGAAAGTTGCTCAACAGCGAATTGCCATCTACGATAAAAATGGCGAGCAGCATTACGACATTATTTCTGCTTTTATAAAGAGCATGCGGGGCAGCGATCCAAATGGGGCTGTTTATTGGCTGGCACGCATGATAGAAGCGGGCGAAGATGTAAAATTTATTGCCCGACGAATGGTAATTTTTGCCAGTGAAGATATTGGTAACGCCAATGCGAATGCATTGCTTTTAGCCAGCAATACTTTTCAAGCTGTAAATATTATTGGTTACCCTGAAAGCAGAATCATATTATCGCAATGTGCTGTTTATTTGGCAACATCATTAAAAAGCAATGCATCTTATAGAGCAATAAACGAAGCTTTGGCAGCTGTTAAGAAATTTGGAGATTTACCTGTTCCATTACATTTGCGTAATGCTCCCACAAATCTTATGAAGAATATGAACTACGGAAAAGATTATAAATATGCTCATAGTTTCAATAATAATTTTGTCAGTTTGGAATTTTTACCGGAACAAATCGCCAGAACTAAATTTTACGAACCCGGAGATAATGCAAGGGAAGAGGAAATAAGAAAATTTTTAAAAGTAAGATGGAAAGAAAAATATAATTATTAATAAATATAAATAAATTGTCTTTTTCATTTTTAAACAAATATGCTCATAAAAAGCGATATAAAGAACCGTGTAGATATTGAAACTTTTGTTCATTTATTTTACAGTAAGATAGTTACTGACCCATTAATTGGAATAATCTTTACAAAAATATTTCCGATTAATATGAGCTATAACATTCCAATTATTACAGATTTTTGGGAAACCATTCTACTGGATTATCTTATTTATAAGAAAAATGCAATGAAAGTGCATTTTGAAAAAAATAAAATATTTCCTCTACAAAAAAACATTTTGATGCCGGGCTCCATTTATTCAACACAACTCTAGACGAATTATTTTGCTGAGAAAAAGTTCTTCTTGCAAAAAAACGTGCAGTAGGAATTGCAGATTTAATGCAACTTGAAATAGATAAAATAAATTTGGCAAATGGATAACTTAAAATGGCATTATAAAATGTTTTCAGATCTTACTGTTACTGAGTTATACGAAATTATGAAACTGAGTAGCGAGGTTTTTGTTGTAGAGCAAAATTGCGTTTATTTAGATGCAGATGATAAGGATGCATTGAGCCATCATTTATTTACTGTACAAAAAGGGTATTGTTGCTGCATATGCACGTTTAATACCGCAAGGTCTGTCATTTAAAGAAGCAAGTATTGGGAGAGTCTTATCAGCTCCATCACAAAGAAGAACAAGTTTGGGAATTTTATTAATGCAAGAAGCAATTACCACAACTTTAAAATTATTAAATACAAACCAAATTAAAATTGGGCGCAACTTTATTTAAAATCTTTTTATGAAAACCTACGGTTTACAAAATGCAGCGAGCAATATGATGAAGATGGCATTACCCATAAAGAGATGATATTCCAAAAAAAATAATTATCTGTTACCCAACACAATATTTTTTATAATAGTGCGTTTTATTTTTGAGACTTTGCAAAACATACAATAGAAACAGATGATGTAAAAAAAGGCAGTTTATTCTTGCATTAGCCTTACCTCTGAAACCTGCAAAATTTATTTCGTTGAAATGCATTGCTTTTTTCTTCTGGTTGAAAGTGTTATAAAAATACGAGTGATAGTCACAACTATCAATCGTATTTTTTTTATGACTTTTCCGCAGCAATTTTAAATTCCTCTTTCAGAAAGATAGCAGTAAAACTTTCCTTTACATCAACCATTCCCTTAGGTTCACCCTCATATAATATTTTACCTCCGGCATTTCCCCCTTCAGGACCAATATCAATAATGTAATCTGCAACTTTTATCATATCCAGATTGTGTTCAATAACCATTACGGTATTACCTCTGTCAACTAATTTATTCAGTACATCGAGCAAATGCTGGATATCTTCAAAATGCAAGCCGGTTGTTGGCTCATCCAGTATATAAAAAGTTTTACCAGTGTCTCTTTTACCAAGTTCGGTTGCAAGTTTAACACGCTGCGCTTCGCCGCCACTTAATGTTACAGAGCTTTGCCCCAAGGTTATGTAACCGAGCCCCACTTCTTCCAACACTTTTATTTTTCTGTAAATCCATGGCACAGCATTAAAAAACTGTACCGCTTCCTCAACGGTCATATCTAATACATCACTAATTGATTTTCCTTTGTATCGAATTTCCAGCGTTTCTCTGTTATATCTTTTTCCATTACACTTTTCGCAATGAACATAAACATCAGGCAAAAAATTCATTTCAATCGTTCGCATTCCGCCACCTTCGCACACTTCGCACCTGCCACTTTTTACATTAAATGAAAATCTGCCTGCAGTATAACCTCTAATTTTTGCTTCAGGTATAGCAGCAAACAATGTTCGTATATCTGTAAAAAATCCACAGTAAGTTGAGGGGTTACTTCTCGGTGTTCTGCCAATCGGGCTTTGATCTATCTCAATAACCTTATCAATATTTTCTAATCCTTTAATACTTTTGTAAGGCATTGCTTCGCCTTTGCTGTTGTAGCAAAATTTTGCCAGCAGAGGATAAAGTGTTTCGTTTACCAAAGTAGATTTTCCGCTGCCACTTACACCTGTTACGAGTATCATTTTACCAAGCGGTAATTTTATAGAAACATTTTTTAAATTATTCCCCGTTGCACCCTTTAATTCAATAAAATTTCCGTTTCCTTTTCTGGTTTCGGCAGGTATTGCAATTGTTTTTTCACCGCTTAAATATTTTGCTGTTTGGGAGCCGGATGCTAAAACCTCTTGTGGTGTGCCAGCAGCTACTATGCGTCCACCATGTGTTCCTGCTTTTGGGCCAATATCAATTAAATGATCAGCAGCCATCATAATATCCTTATCATGCTCCACAACGAGTACACTGTTACCAATATCTCGAAGGTTTTGCAATGCTTTTATCAGGCGCATATTATCTCTTTGGTGCAAACCAATACTCGGCTCATCAAGCACATAAGTAATTCCCTGTAACTTTGAGCCTATCTGTGTTGCAAGCCTTATGCGCTGGTATTCGCCGCCACTTAAACTTTTAGATGGACGATATAGTGTTAAATAAGTCAGACCAACATTAAGTAAAAATTCCAAACGTTCTCTTATTTCTTTCAACAGATCTTTAGCAATTATGTTTTGTTTTGTACTTAATCTTTTCTCTACATCTGCAAACCAGTTGTGCAGAATATCAAGATCCATTGCGCTTAATTCCGCAATATTTTTCTCATCAAATTTAAACCAAAGACTTTCCTTTCTTAATCTTGTACCATTACATACCTCGCAGGTTCTCAAATGCATAAACTGTTCAGCCCAGTCTCTAACACTTTCGCTGCTTGACGCTGCAGTAAACCATCTTTTAACCATAGTTACTACGCCTTCATATTCGGTGTTATAAAAATTCTCTGCAGTTTTTTCTATATCTAAATCTACATCACCATCAATATTTTTTTCATCAATATCCTCTTTACCATAAAGTAAAACATTAAGTGCTTTTTGTGGAAGATCTTTAACAGGTTTATCTAAACTTATTTTATTTTTTTTGGCTACGCTGATAATTTGCTGATAAGTGAAAGCTGCTCTTTCTTCACCTAAAGGTGCAATACCACCGGCTTTTACACTTAAACTTCCGTCAGGAATTATTGCATCCATATTTATTTGAAACACAGTTCCCAAACCCTTACAACCCGGGCATGCACCATAAGGAGAATTAAAGGAAAATGCATTTGGTGATGGTTCTTCGTAACTAATGCCGGTATCAACACACATTAATTGTTTGCTGTACATGGCTACTCTATCATTCTCTAAATTGTTTTCAGAATCTCCGTTATCTGCAGTCTTTTTATTTTTTGAAGTCGCCTTTATTTTATCTGTTTCAGTTGTTTTTGTTGATGATGCAACAAACATCAAATCTTTGCCCATCTGCAAACTTTTTTGTACACTTTGGCTAAGCCGAAATTTCATATCGGGAGTAACCTGTAACCTGTCAACCACCACTTCTATGTTATGAATTTTATACCTGTCAAGTTGCATTCTTGGCACTAAATCCATAATCACATTATCAACCCTAACTTTTAAAAAACCTTTTTTTCGAATATCTTCAAACAGTTCTCTGTAATGGCCTTTGCGCCCACGTACAAGCGGAGCAAGCAAACTTATCTTTTGGTTATCGAACTTTTTGTAAATCGATTCAACAATTTCTTCTTCCGAAAATTTTATCATCTTTTTCCCGGTGTTGTAACTGTAAGCTTCTCCAACCCGGGCAAACAACAAACGTAAAAAATCATAAATTTCTGTAATCGTTCCAACAGTACTTCGTGGGTTTTTATTGGTAGTTTTTTGTTCAATAGAAATAACAGGAGAAAGACCCGTTATTTTATCTACATCCGGCCTTTCCATATCTCCTACAAACTGCCGTGCATAGGCAGAAAAACTTTCCATATACCTTCTTTGCCCCTCATTATAAATTGTATCAAATGCAAGTGAAGATTTGCCGCTTCCACTAACGCCTGTAAAAACTACAAGCTTATTTTTTGGAATTTTAATATCAAGATTTTTAAGATTATGCTCTCGGGCACCGAACACTTCTATAAATTCATCAGCTACATGTGTTGTAGTTTTGTTTGCTTTTGTACTAGCCATATGTTATCTACTATCTACAAATATACATCCTAAACGGGTGAACAGTTTTTGCTGTAAAGTATATTCTGCAAATAAAAACCTCGTACAAATATTACATAAATTTTATACTAATTGGGTTTTCAAATTGGCTCACTTGTTGATTATCCACCAAATCTATTAACAACTAAAAAAAATAATATGAAACACGCATTAAATTTTTATGGTTCAAAGCTTTTTTTGTTTGCTGTATCACTTTTAAATTGTGCTATTGTTTTTGCGCAGGATAGTTCTGTAGCAACTACAACTACATCTACTTCTGCAACTTCTACAGACAAAACATGGTATATGGAGCCATGGGCATGGGTTTTAGGTGGAGTTATTTTGCTTGTAATTATTTTGTTGGCTACAAGGAGTTCAAGCAATACAACTTCTGCAGATAAAGTAACTGTTACAAAAACTGTTACAAGAGATAGTGAAACCATTTAATTATTGATTACAATTTTTTGTAAATAATTTTTTATAAACCAATTACTTTTTAATAATTTTTTGAGGACAAATTTCTACATTAAATAAAAGCGCTAAATGGTACAAAAATTGTCCCTTTTTATAAAGAAATTTTAAAATTTAAAAAACAATAACATGACAACGAACGAAAATTTAGTAGAAGTTTTAAATGATCTTGTACAAATTAATAATGACAGAATAGAGGGGTATCAAAAAGCTGCAGAAGAAACGAAAGATATAGATATTGATTTGAAAACAATCTTTATAAAATTGGCTGAAGACAGTATAAAGTACAAAACAGAACTTGTTAATGAGTTAACAAAATTTGGTGGTAAGCCTATTACCGGCACAACAGGATTAGGGAAAATTTACAGAGTTTGGATGGATGTAAAAGCTACTTTTACAGGTCATGACCGCCTGTCAGTTTTAGAAGCTTGTGTTTTTGGAGAAGATGCAGCACAAAAAGCTTACAGAGATGCACTTTCTTCTGATGCTGAAATTAATGCTGATACACGTAAACTCATTACAACTCAACAGGCATCATTACAAATATCTTTAGACCTTGTATCAAAATACCGTGATATGCATAAAGCTGTAAATGCTTAATTGTATTTCTAAGAATAAAAAATGCTGCTTCAATTGAAGCAGCATTTTTGTTTATATCATAATTTAGATTAACTATTTCCTTCCCATCATTTTCCCCATTGGTATTTTGTTCATCGTTTTCATCATACTTTTCATTTGTTCAAATTGCTTTAAAAAAGCATTTAATTCAGAAATATCTTTCCCGCTCCCTTTGGCTATTCTTGCTTTTCGGCTTGGATTTATTAAATCAGGGTTTCTTCTTTCCAATATAGTCATAGAGTTTATCATAGCTTCAATTCCTTTAAAAGCATCGTCATTTATATCAACATCTTTTATTTGTTTTCCAACGCCCGGAATCATTCCCATAAGGTCTTTTATATTCCCCATTTTTTTTATTTGAGCAAGCTGGGTTTTAAAATCTTCAAAATCGAACTGATTTTTACGGATTCGTTTTTCAAGCTTAGCAGCTTCTACTTCGTCAAACTGTTCCTGAGCTTTTTCAACAAGGCTTACAATATCACCCATTCCTAAAATCCGCTGTGCCATACGCTCGGGGTAAAATACATCCAGCGTATCCATTTTCTCGCCACTGCTCATAAACTTTATAGGCTTATTAACCGTGTATTGAATAGATAATGCAGCACCACCTCTTGTATCTCCGTCAAGTTTTGTTAGTACAACTCCACTAAAATCCAGTCTTTCATTAAAAGTAGATGCAGTATTCACAGCGTCCTGGCCGGTCATGCTATCTACAACAAATAAGATTTCCTGAGGGTTTACAGCTGACTTGATATTGGCAACTTCATTCATCATGACTTCATCAACTGCTAGGCGACCAGCAGTATCAATAATAATTACATTTTTATTTTTAGCACGGGCTTCTTTTATAGCATTCTGAACAATAGAAACTGCATCTTTATTCTCTCTTTCGGCATAAACATCCACACCAATCTGCCCTCCCAAAACTTCCAGCTGGTCTATGGCCGCAGGGCGGTAAATATCTGCTGCTACCAATAAGGGAGATTTACCTTTTTTTGTTTTTAAATAATTGGCAAGTTTACCGCTAAAAGTTGTTTTACCGGAACCCTGTAAACCGGCTACAAGAATAATTGCAGGGTTTCCGTTTACATTAAATTCACTCTCTTTTCCACCCATCAAAGCGGTTAATTCATCCTGCACAATCTTCACCATCTGTTGCCCGGGGTTTACTGACAGCAGTACTTTAGAGCCCATTGCAGTTTCCTTTACTTTGTCAGTAAATTCTTTTGCAATTTTATAATTTACATCTGCATCAACCAATGCACGCCGAATATCTTTAACCGTATTTGCAATATTTAATTCTGATATTCTGCCTTCTCCTTTTATATTTTTAAAAGCGCCTTCTAATTTTTCACTTAAACTTTGAAACATTTTTTAGTTTTATTTTTTCCGTTACCAGGATATAATTTTATACTATTGATCATTAGATTGTGAAAGCAGTATCTACAATATCCTGCTGTTCTTTTGCATGAATTTTTGAATACCCTGAAGCTGTTGATGCACTCGCCTTACGGCTGATGATGTGAAAATTTATGTTTTCAACATTCATGCGCAGATAAGATGCAGCACCCATATTTTGCGGTTCTTCCTGAACCCAATACCAAACTGCTTTGCTGTATTTTTTATACAATTCATCCAGCTTATTTTGTGGCAGCGGATACAATTGTTCCAACCTTATTATTGCAACATGCTTGTGATCTTCTTTTATTTTTCTTTCGTTTAAATCGAAATAAACTTTACCTGTGCACATTAAAACTTTAGTAATTTGTGTTGCATCAGTTACAGCTGCATCGTCGTAAACTTCTGTAAAACCACCTTGTGTAAACTCACTTATATTGCTGTAAGTAGCAGGTAAACGCAGGTTTGCTTTTGGTGAAAAATTTACCAGTGGTTTTCTAAATGGCCATGCCATTTGCCTGCGCAAAACATGGAAAAAGTTTGCAGCTGTGGTAACATTTGTAATAACCATATTAAGCTCCGCACACTGTTGTAAAAAGCGCTCCATCCTTGCACTGCTGTGTTCCGGCCCTTGACCTTCGTAACCGTGAGGCAGCAATAAAGTAACGCCGTTCATGCGTTGCCATTTGGTTTCTGCAGCACTTATAAACTGGTCAATAATTATTTGGCAGCCATTTACAAAATCACCAAACTGGGCTTCCCATAAAACCAGCGCATTAGGGTTTGCCATACTGTACCCATACTCAAAACCAAGTACCGCATATTCACTTAATAAAGAATTGTAAATTCTAAATGGTGGTTGGTTTTCTGTAAAATGATTAAGCCTATTATAGCCTTCATTTGTATTCTCATCATAGATTACTGCATGGCGGTGGCTAAATGTTCCCCGCTTTACATCCTGCCCACTCATTCTTACATCTTTTCCTTCTGTAAGCAAACTTGAGTATGCCAACAATTCGGCTGTGGCCCAGTCTATTTTTTGTCCGTCAGCAAATAATTTAATTTTATCGCCAAGTAATTTTTCTACTTTTTTTAATGGTTTAAATCCTTCCGGCCATTTCATCAAACCATCAAATAATTTTTTTACATCTTCCTCTTTTAATGCCGTAACAGGACTGCTTAAAAAATCATCAGCTGTTGCTCTTCGCAGCTTTTGCCACCATTCTTCCGGCTTTTGAAAAGTATAAGGTAATGGATGTTGCTTTACTTCGTCTAATCTTTCCTGCAGATCTGCCAAAAACTTTTGTTCCATTTCTTTTGCAAGAATTTTTGCATCGGGCTCGCCATTTTCCATTAAATATTGCGTGTACACTTCACGTGCATTCATGTGCTTGTCAATGAGCTGGTACAACTTCGGTTGAGTAAACTTTGGCTCATCCCCTTCATTGTGGCCATGCCTGCGAAAGCACACCATATCAATAAAAATATCGCTGTTAAATTCCTGTCTGTATCGTGTTGCAATTTCAGCAACCTTTACAACTGCTTCTGGGTCATCGCCATTTACATGCAGCACAGGGGCCTGTACCAATGCGGCTATAGATGTACAATAATCTGAACTTCTTGCATCATCAAAATCTGTTGTAAAACCAATCTGGTTATTTATTACAAAATGTATAGTACCCCCTGTGTAATAACCTTTAAGAGCACTCATTTGCAAAACTTCATAGACTACTCCCTGCCCTGCAACAGATGAATCTCCATGAATAAGTATTGGAAGAATTCTATCAAAATCGCTGTTGTACAAAACATCGGCCTTGCTACGTACATAACCAATTACAACCGGATCAACTGTTTCTAAATGCGAAGGGTTTGGACAAAGTTTTATATTTATTTTTCTCCCATTTGCAGTCTCTATTTCGCTGCTAAAACCAAGGTGGTACTTTACATCGCCACTACCCATGGTAGTGTCCGGTGTAGCAGTTCCTTCAAACTCTGTAAAGATCTGTTCATATGTTTTCCCTAGCACATTTGCCAATACATTAAGCCTACCTCTGTGCGCCATTCCAATAACTGTTTCTTTTACATCATTTTCTGCAGCTATATTTAAAATTGCATCCAGTGCCGCTATGGTACTTTCGCCACCTTCCAGGCTAAATCTTTTTTGCCCAATATATTTTGTGTGCAAAAACTTTTCAAACATTACACCTTCATTTAGTTTTTGAAGAATGCGTTTCTTTTGTTCGAGGGAAATTGGTTTATGAAAACCAGCTTCCATTTCATTTGAAAGCCATTGTATTTTTGTTAAATCATTTAATGCACTGTATTCTACACCTACATGATTTGTGTAAGATTTTTGTAAATGCGCTACTATATTTTGAAGCGTTGTTTTACCAAGATTTAAAAAATTACCTGCTTCAAACTCGGTATTTAAATCAGTATCTCCTAAATTAAAATTCGATAATTCCAGATTCGCATGCCTATCTTTTCGCTCTTTTAAGGGATTTGTCTTAGCAATCAAATGACCTTTTTTTCGGTACGATTGTATAAGTTGATATACTGCAAATTCCTTGGTTAGATTTGTAACTGAAACTTCTGAAGTTTCGGTTACTACAGGTGAAACTTTTCCATTGGAAGTAATTCCGTTTCCTACTGCAAAATCATAACCTTCAAAAAACTTCTTCATTTCTACGTCTACACTATCCGGATTTGTAACGTAATCATTGTATATATTCTCAATATAAGATGGGTGTGCATTTGTTATGTATTGAAAATCCTTCATGTTTTTTAATTATAGATTTTGTGCTTTTAGGCTTAATTAAGGTGCAAATATCGGATTTTAATGCTTAAAAAATGTTCTGCTATATTTGCATTCCAAAAAAATTAACTATGCACTTTAGTAGAAGATTGACTGTCTTTTTAATATCCATTTTTATTTGTCAATCAGGTTTTTCTCAGATTGACAGCACGCTGGATCCCGTTACCGTTACAGCAACACTTACTCCACAAACAATTTCTAAAACTGGTAGAAACATCACAGTAATTAATGGCAACACTTTTAAACAAGTGCCTGTTAATTCAATAGATGAATTATTAAAATATGTACCTGGAATTGAAGTACAGTCAAGAGGACCGATGGGAACGCAAAGTGATATTGTAATTCGTGGCGGTACATTTCAACAGGTCCTGGTTATCTTAGACGGTATAAGACTCAATGATCCTTTAACAGGACACTTTAGTTCTTACATTCCCATCGCTATTTCAGAAATTGAAAGAATCGAGATTTTAAAAGGAGCTTCATCTGCTATTTATGGCACTGAAGCTGTTGGAGGTGTGATTAATATTATTACAAAATCTTTTTCATCATCTAAAAAAATAAAAAATATTGATGCTCAGTTTAAAAGAGGACAGTTTGGCTTAGCAACTTTTAATGTAGGAGGGCTTTGGAACGATGCTAAAAATACAATTGCCGGGGGGATTAATAATAGTTTTGCAAAGGGCCAGCAGCAAAGAGGTACAACAGGATATTTTAATAACACAACCGTTTCATTATCCTACAAAAGAATTATTAATTCTTATTTTCAACTTAGTTTAAGAACAGCTTACGATAACCGTGATTTTGCTGCACAAAATTTTTATACAACATTTAAAAGTGATACTGCTTCTGAAAAGGTTGAATCATACTGGAACCATATTAAACTGCAGTACAGCAAAAAGAAGCATCGTTTAATTTTTGATGCTGGTTTAAAAATAGCAAAAGACTATTATTTGTTTTCTACTGCAACAGTAGCCAATCGTAACAAGTCAGCTCTGTATCAATCCCAAATCATTTATGAAAATGAATTATCTAAAAAAACCACCTTGATAGTTGGCAGTCAGTTTATACAAAAGCAAATTACTTCAAATGATAGAGGTAATCATTCTGTAAGTCAAATAGGAGCTTATTTAACCCTCAATCAAAAAATAGGAGATTTTATAAATATTTCCCCAGCGGTAAGATTAGACAATAATAATGTATCCGGAACTGAATTAATTCCACAAATAAATCTCTCTTTTAAAAAATCAAATTACCAATTAAGGGGATCTTTTGGTAAAACAACAAGAGATGCAGATTTTACTGAACGTTACAATAATTATGGCAAGTTGCTGTTAAAAAGTGGAAGTCTTGGCAATGCTGATTTGATTCCTGAAACATCTTACAGTTATGAAATAGGAGGAGATTACTTTTTAAAAAATAATTTAAAAATATCAGCATCAGTATTTAAAAGAGATCAGCAAAACTTAATTGATTACGTGCTTACTGCCTATGCTGATATTCCTCGAAAAAATAATATTGTACCAACCGGCACATATGCACTAGCAAAAAATATTGCTAAAGTAAATACAAAAGGTTTGGAAACTGATATTGAATATAAAACAGCAGTTAGCAAGCACAGCAGTTTTGTTGCAACATCCGGATTATTATTTCTTAAAAGTGAAAGTAGTAACAACATACCCTCTTTTTACATTAATTCTCACGCAAAATTTTTAACCAATTTTAGTTTCCAATATACTTTTAAAGCGGCCAGTATTTCTGTTAACGGACTTTACAAAATTAGGGCTGAAAGAGAAGCCCGAGCAATAGAAGCATCAATTTCAAAAGATTATTTTGTTTTAAATGGACAGTTTGCTTACGCTATTAAAGAAAACCGGTTAAAAGCCTTTATAGAAACCAGTAATATTTTTGACAGAAAATACAGCGATATTTTAGGGTCAATTATGCCGGGCAGGTGGATACTTGGCGGTATTCAATGTAATTTTTAGCGATTACATCATTCAAAAAGAATTTATTACCCTCATTTGTCAGTTTATTAAATATTAATCCTACATTCGCACTCCAAAAATAAGAATAATGGCAAATCACGCAGCAACCAAAAAAGACGTTAGACAAAGCTCAAAGCGCAGAGATCGTAACCGTTACTATGGTAAAACTACACGTAATGCAATACGTGATATCAAAGCAATAGATGAAAAAACTGCTGCATCAGATAAATTACCTTCAGTAGCATCTATGATAGATAAATTGGCGAAGCGTGGTACTATCCATAAAAATAAAGCAGCTAATTTAAAAAGCAAACTGGCCAAAAAAATCAACGCATTATCGAAATAATATTTTCTTCAATATTTTAAGCCCGTCATTTTAAAAATTGACGGGCTTTTTGTTGTTCTAATGTTTTCCTACAATAAAATAACAAAGACTTTCTTTATTGCATCACTTTACTATTTAATGCTATCGTAATTTAAAATTCTTTCTTCTTTCACTTATTTTTGAAGATGCATAAAACATACTTGATTCTATTCTGCTTTTATACAAGCTTTTCTTTTGCCCAGCAAACCAGGTTCGAAAAAAGCAACGGCACAGAAACGACTACCTATTTTGAAACCATTAATTTTTATAAAGCCCTGGATAAATCTTCAGATAATATTTTAATGAAAGAAGGCGCAATGAGTGATGCCGGTTATCCATTAAACATTGTATTGGTAAGTGCGGATAAAACTTTTAATCCATCGGAATGGCATAAAAAAAACAAGGTTGTTATTATGATCAACAATGGCATTCATCCCGGCGAGCCCGATGGTATAGATGCCAGCATGATGTTGATAAGAGATATAAAGGACAGAAAAATAATTTTGCCTGATAATGTTGTGCTGGCGGTAATACCGGTGTATAATATTGGCGGTTGTTTAAATCGAAATGCTGTAACACGGGTAAATCAAAATGGTCCTGTAGAATATGGCTTTAGAGGTAACTCCCAAAACCTTGATCTAAACCGTGATTTTACAAAGAATGACAGCAAAGAAGCCAAAGCGTTTGCAAAATTATTCCATTGGCTAAACCCGGATATTTTTATTGACAACCATGTAAGCGATGGCGCAGATTACCAGCATACAATGACACTTATTACAACACAATATGAAAAACTAGGAGCGACAGCGGGCACCTGGTTAAGGAATGTTTTTGAACCACAAATTTATGCCGGCATGAAGGAAAAGAAATGGGATCTGATTCCTTATGTAGAATTTGATGGCGCAGATCTTAATAAAGGCATTACTATGTTTTACGAAACGCCACGTTACAGCTCGGGCTATGCAGCACTTTTTGGTACTTTTTCTTTTATACCCGAAACGCATATGCTAAAACCTTACAAAGAAAGGGTTTTAGCAACAAACGATTTAATGGAAACCTTTATAAATAAAGCTTCCTCAAATGCAACTGAGTTATTATTCATCAGAAAAAAAGCTGCTGCAGAAATGCTCGTTCAAAAACAATTTCCTTTAAAATGGAACATTGATAAAACAAAAAACAGCAGCATAACTTTTAAAGGTTATGAACAAGATTCTGCATTAAGCGAAACAACCGGATTAACTAAAATGTTTTATAACCGCAAAAAACCATACAGCAAAGAAGTGAAATTCTTTAATTATTTTAAGCCTGAAAATGTAATTGAAAAACCCAAGGCATATATTATTCCTGCGGGGTGGTATGATGTTGTGGAACGACTTGAACTAAACGGAATTAAAACACACAGGCTTTTAAACGATACTCTTATCCCTGTAAGTTTTTATAAAATTGATGAATATAAAAGCAGATCAATTCCTTACGAAAAACACCATGGTAATTATGCTGTGAAGACAACAAAGTTTACAGAAAGTAAAACCTTTTTAAAAGGAGATTATGTGGTAGAATTAAACCAACCAGGGAACAGATACATTATTGAAATGCTTGAACCCACCGGCGATGACAGTTTTTTTGCATGGAATTTCTTTGATGCTATTTTACAACAAAAAGAAGGCTACAGCGATTACCGCTGGGAAGATTTAGCTGCCGATGTTTTAAAAAAAGACGTTGTACTACAACAAAAACTTAAAGCAAAAAAAACAGCCGAGCCGGAGTTTGCAAAAAATGAAGGCGCCATCCTTAACTACATTTACAAAAATTCTGTGTATTACGAAAAGGCGCATATGAGGTATCCGGTTTATAGAGTAGAGTAAGCATGTCAATCAAAACAGTTTAATTGAAAAGAAATTTTAAACATTTATTAAAATTAAATCTACAAATCAGACGGTTGAATGTCGGTTTGACTCTCCAATTTATTCGTTAAACATCCTTTAGCATCAACTCATTTACTAAATAAAATTACTGAAGAGCTTTACTTACCTTGTTATAAAATACATTATTTACTTCAAATTTCTGTAAGCATGAAACCTATATTCCTACTACTTGTCACAATGCCTTTATTTGTTACAGCACAACAGTCGGATGTTTTAATTCGCAATGGTAAAGTGCTTGATGGCACAGGTAATAGTTGGTACTATGCAGATTTGGCGGTGAAGGATGGGAAAATAATGGCTATTGGTAAATTAACTAATTACTCAGCAACAAAAACATTGGATGCAAAAGGCCTGATTGTAGCTCCAGGTTTTATAGATGTTCATACACATTGCGAGGGAGATGAAAAGAAAAATCCGCTGGCACAGAATTTTTTACTGGATGGTGTAACCACCGTAATTACAGGAAATTGCGGCTCGTCTAATACCAACTTGGCAACTTATTTTACTTTACTGGATAGTATTAGAATGTCTATCAACATCGCTTCGTTAATAGGACACAATGATGTACGGAAAGCAGTGATGGGTACCGCGATGCGAGACCCCAACGAAACAGAATTACAGCAAATGGAAGCCATTGTTAACCAGGCTATGAAAGATGGTGCAGTGGGCTTGAGCACGGGTTTAATTTATATACCAGGTACTTATAGTAAAACTGCAGAGGTAGTACGTTTGGCAAAAGTAGCTTCCGGTTATGGGGGTATTTATGCAAGTCACATGCGAGATGAAGCAGACAGTGTAGTGGAAGCAATAAATGAAGCTATTTATATTGGCAGAGTTGCCAACATGCCGGTTGAGATTTCTCATTTTAAACTGAGTGGTCAGCAAAATTGGGGACGCAGTAAACAAACAATTGCTTTAATAGAAGCTGCACGTAAAGAAGGTATAGACGTAACAATAGACCAATATCCGTATACTGCAAGTAGTACCAATTTATGTACATTAATGCCGGATTGGATTATGGCAGATGGACAGGATTCTATCGTTGCCAGGTTAAACAATCCTGCAATTCAAAAGCAGGTTGCAAGTATTATGTTGAAGAAACTTGCTAAAAGAAAACAGTCGCATTTTAGCTATCCCGTGGTTGCTTTTTTTAAAGCAGATACCACTATAAATGGTAAAAGTATTGAGCAGGTGAACCTCCTAAAAGGTAAAAAACATACTGCCAAAGAGGAAGCGTATACTGTAATGGAAATGATAAAGCAGGGCGGTGCACAAATGGTGTTTCATGGTATGGGAGATGAAGATGTAAAACGCATTATGCAATACCCATTCAACATGTTTGCCAGCGATGCAAGTATCAGGCAACTTGGTGTAGGTGCGCCACATCCCCGTGGCTATGGTACCAATGCAAGGGTTCTTGCAAAGTATGTAAGAGTTGAACATGTTATAAGTTTAGAAGAAGCCATAAGGCGAATGACTTCTTTGCCGGCACAAAAATTTCAACTAAAAAACAGGGGCTTACTGCGGGAAGGTTATGCTGCAGATATTGTGGTTTTTAATGACGCAACTGTGCAGGATTTATCTACCTATGAGCAGCCCCATCAATATTCTACAGGTTTTAAATATGTATTGGTAAATGGACAGGTTGTGATTGAGAATGACCAACATAATGGAACGAGAAATGGTATGGTGTTGAGAAAATAAAACTTTAAAGCATGTATGATCTGACAAGCCACCAACTATTTTTCAGTACATTACTTTAATTAAGTAGCTCCCTTTTCCTGTAAATTTCATTACGAAGTTTGTTAAAAAACCTGACCCTTTCCTTTTCTCCAATTTTGCTGAGCATGGTCGACTTTCCGATTAAGTTTTGCACGTTGTTAAACATAGCTGCATTAAATTTTTCATCTTTCGTTGCAACGAAATAAAGCACACTGTGATTTAAAAATGTAATCTTTGCACCATCCAGCTCTGCTATATAAGTGTTATCACCCAGTATAAGTTCATTTACAAAAAGTCGGTATTCTGCTGCATTACTCTTAGGCTCCTCGCCGAGATTGAATTTAACTCCCAGTTCTGCCTGTCTTTCAATATGGTTAATCAGTTCTTCCACCTTTTCATACAGCAAATGAACATCTTCAATATTTTCAAATGATCCAGATTCATAATAAAAATTGATTTGTCGTAGGGTTGTGTTTATACTTTCAATATTCCATATTTCTGTCATTGGAATTTTATTGTAAAGGTTGATGATCTTTTTACTGATATCCCTATATTGATCATATCTAGGATCAATGAAAGAAAATTTTACCTTCTTCATACAATCATAATGTAAAATAGATTTCATCCAGAAAAAATACTTAAATAATGCCAGCTCAGGTATTTGAAAGTGCACAAACGGCGGTATATCCTTCATAAGGATATACATATGTTTATCCTTATGGCTGTTGAAAAAACTAAAATACTTATGTACATTCTGAAGATAATCTTCAAAAGCTGCTTCTGAATTATTTTTTAATTGTCCAGAAAAAATAAATGTGTCGGACTGAAGATTTAAAAAGCTATCAAGCGATACTTGATAATGAATGCTCAATTTAGTCATTTCTTCTAAATTGATCGGTTTTTCACCCCGTATTCTACGGTATGCGCTGTCGGTGCTTATGTCTAAAACTTCTGCTAGATCATCTACCATTGAAATATGGCCAGGTAAATTTCCTTTTATATGCTGAAAAAAAAGTTGCTGTATACCCAGTGAGTTCATAGTGCTTAGTTTAGTAATTTATACTGATGTGTCTAAAGTACTTTAGTAATACCTGCAAATGAATATAGTGAATTTCACATTATTTGCAAAATACGTTTCAAAAGCGGAGACTAAAAGATCAGCAAAGGAAAATGTACCAGTTTTCAATTTCTCTACAGATTTCTCAATTAAAAAAATATCTGATATCTGATTATTTTTGAATTCATAATCTTATTTAATATAAGCCTGGTAAAATTGAAAGCAGATAAATATAATCGATTTGCAAATGTGCCTTTGGAAAAATAGGTTTTAGACAATAACCAAAATAAACGGCATTAGGATGATCAAACATAATAGAATAATAGTTCCTTATTATATCTGTAGGCTATTTGTGGGCTTGTAAAATTTTCTCTTGAACTTCTTTTTTTGAGGATAAAAAAAACGCTTTGATTAATATTATTTAAGACTTTTTATTAGGTATCTAAGTCTTCAAAAGTTGTTTGGGGATTCAACTTCTTGAAGACTTTTTTTATTTTTCTAATCAAAAGTTTGCCCATTACCACTCATTTGAATGCAGTACGAAAGAAATATTATTAAAGAAGAATGAATTCAGCGCATTAGAATATCTGAAAAAGTTATCGATCCAACTATCTCCAAAGATTATTCTATATTCATCACCTTAATACGTTATTATGAACAATCTCAAAACAGTCTAGGTATATTAATAACTCTGCTAATCACAATAACACTAGCAATAATCATCTTACGCAAATATGGCCTATTCACAAGTTTAGGTCTTTGGTTGAATTATTTAATTATGTTGATGGTAATATCTTTAATGTCATTGCGATTTATTAACATAAAAGGCCAACCAATACAAAAAGAGAATTTGAAAGGATATAAGGATTTAAAAAATTTGAAACACTTTATGCTGCAGCCTTCAAAAAATTCCTATATGATATAAATATGACATTTAGCATTCCAAATATTTATTTAGTGTTGAAAAAGGAAAATACACCATTGGCCTTTTCACCTTTCATGGTAACAAATATTAATGTTTATACGATTTTACTTTACTTTCTTTTCCTTACTTTTGCAGCCCGTTTACAATTAACGGCAATATAAATTTTACAATAAACAAAAATCAGGGAAATGAGCAATTACGAATTGATGGTGATTTTTACCCCTGTGCTTTCTGAGGAGGAATATAAAACTGCCCAGAAAAAATTTGAAACGCTGGTTACAGAAAACGGCGGGGAAATTTTGCACAGCAACCCATGGGGACTAAAATCACTGGCGTATCCTATAGCCAAAAAGACTACAGGTCTTTATTGGGTAATGGAATACAGTGCGCCAACCAGCTTCAATGAAAAGTTGAAAATCCAACTTTTGCGTGACGAATCCGTTATGCGACAAATGTACACTGTACTCGATAAATACGCCGTGGAGTACAACTCTAGAAAGAGAAGTGGTGTAAAACATTTTGAACCATCTAAAAAATCGGAGGCATAAACCATGGCAAAAGCAAACGAGATTAAGTATTTAACAGCAATTAAAGCTGAAAAGCGTCCGAAAAAATATTGCCGTTTTAAGAAAATGGGCATTCGTTACATCGATTACAAAGATGGCGATTTCTTAAAAAAATTCTTAAACGAGCAAGGTAAATTATTGCCACGTCGCCTTACAGGAAACTCATTAAAGTTTCAACGTAAAGTGAGCGAAGCAGTAAAGAAAGCCCGTCAAATGGCTATCTTACCTTATGTAACGGATTTAATGAAATAAAAAGTCCCCTAAAATTCCCAATGGGAATCTCTAGAATAAAAAAATTTTTTAACCACCCTAACCCCGGTAAATCCGGGAGAAAGTCCCTTCAAAAAGGAATTGGGTAAAAATGCAAAACAATGCAGGTAATATTAATACAAGATGTAAATAACCTTGGTGGAGCAAATGAATTGGTAACAGTGAAAAACGGCTACGGTCGTAATTACCTAATACCAAAAAAAATTGCTGTAGAAGCTAGTCCTAGCAATATGAAGCAAATGCAGGAAAAGATAAAGCACCTTGCAAAAAAAGAAGCTAAATTATTGGCGGAATTAAACAGTGTGATAGCTGTACTTACTAATGGTGCTTTAAAAATTGGTGCTAAAACCGGTACAAGTGGTAAAATATTTGGTAGTGTAACCTCTGTTCAAATAGCCCGTGCTATTAAAGAACAAAAAGGATACGAAATTGACCGTCGTCGTATTACAATTGTAGATGATATTAAAGAACTTGGAACTTACAAAGCAAATATTGATTTTGGTAACGGCAACGAAACTGAAGTTGAATTTGAAGTGGTAGCAGAGTAATTCCACGACAAAACAAAAATGCCGCTTTCTTAAAGAATGCGGCATTTTTTGTAGAAAAAAAGCAAGAAAAATACTCATTACGAATTTGAAAAAAAAGGTATTTATTTTGTTTGTTACAGAAATAATACACTTACATTTGTATTGCCTCAAGGGTTTTAGTTTTCACCGTTGGCTGATTTTATCTTTTAGTAAGTAGTTTTCAGTTCATTGTAGCACTAATGCCAAGGCATTAATTATTTATTTAAAAAGTTTATTACAATGAACATTTACGTAGGAAATCTTAGCTGGTCAATGACTGACGAAGACTTAAGCACACTCTTCACTGAGTATGGTACTGTAAGCAGTGCAAAAATTTTGAAAGACAAAATGAATGGCCGTAGTAAAGGTTTCGGTTTTGTTGAAATGGAAGATGCTGAAGCTGCGAAAGCTGCAATAGCTGCCTTAAACGAAGTTGAAATTCAGGGTCGCAAATTAATCGTTAACGAATCTCAGCCACGTGCTGAAGGTGACGATTACAAAAAACGCAGCGGTGGCGGCGGTGGTTATGGCGGTGGCGGTCGTAGCAATGGCGGCGGCGGTGGATATGGCGGCGGTGGCGGTCGTAGCAGTGGCGGCGGTGGTGGATATGGCGGCGGTGGCGGTCGTAGCAGTGGTGGTGGATATGGTGGTGGCGGCGGTCGCAGTGGCGGCGGCGGTGGTTATAGCAAAGACTATTAAAATCTATTATAAACACGCTTTATTAAAATCTCCCTTCAGCAATGAAGGGATTTTTTTTGCATTTATAAATTAATTTAATGTAGTTTTTAAGTTAAAAAATTTCATAATTGTAATAAAAAAATTGCATTGCTTAATTTTGTAAAATAACAGAAGATTAAAGTATGAAAACAACTAATAAATTAATTTACGGAGTTGCTGCAATTGCCTTTACAAGCGTGCTTGTTTATGCTACAAGAAGGGCAAATACAAAAAGAAGAATAGCAGAAGTTGCAGATGAAGGTTATGAAACTGCTGCTGATCTTTTACATCCAAAAACAAATCAGCGTTTTAAAAAACTACACTACGGGCCAGTACTTCCTCCGCATTAATAAAATAAAAAGAGGCTGTCTCATTATAAAAAAAAGGCTCTGAGATCTGCTTAAATGACATTCCCTCTCCGATAGGGATCCGAATAAAAAGAGGCTGACTCGTACTTATGAGACAGCCTCTTTTATTAATAATTGATAGTTGTTATTTTGCACCCGGTTCGCAATTTTTTCTTATAAAGTTTGTATACAAGGTACTTAAATGCAAAAACGTTCCAGGGCCTTCGCTAATACTGTGTGTACGATTAGGATATGCCATAAACTCAAACTGTTTATTGTTTTTTATAAGTTCATTCAGCAACATTTCTGCATTGTCATAATGCACGTTATCATCCCCCGTTCCATGTATGTACAGTAATTTTCCCTGCAAACCTTTTACATTATTTATTGGAGACCCTTTTACAAAATCTTCCATATTCTCCTGTGGTAACCCCATGTACCTTTCCTGATAAATATTATCGTAATTAAGTTGGTTACCCACAGCGGCAATTGCTACTCCGGTTTTAAAAATCTCCGGGTAATTAAACATTAAATTTAGGGTTGAAGAACCGCCCCCACTCCAGCCCCAAACTGCTACTCTGTTTTTATCCATATAAGGCCGCTCCAGTATTTTTTTTGCACCTTCAGCCATATCAGCAATATTGAGCGTCCCAATTTTTCTATAAATAGATTTTCTCCACTTTGCACCTTTTAAAGATGGGGTTCCTCTGTTATCTACTGCTACCTGAATGTAACCATCGGCACTCATATCGCCTGTGTATAAAAAGTTGCCATGCCTGCCATATTGGTCTCCTACTGTTGCTGCTGCTGGTTCTCCATAAACGTAAAAAACTACCGGGTATTTTTTGGATGCGTCAAAATTTAAAGGCTTGCTAATCCATGCATCCAAAACGACATTGTCAGCAGTGGTTATTTGTGTATATTCTATATTCTTTTTAGCATCAATTTTAATATTGTTCGCAATACTTTTTGCAGTAGATAAAGGTCTGTTATCAGGCAGGGTTATCCATTCATCTACCGGAAAAGTATTGTAATTACTAAAACTGTGTAGTGCATATTTTGCATTTGGACCAATATCATAGTCGTGCGTTCCCTTTAATTTATTGTTGCTAACAAGTTCAGGCTCATCTTTACCAAAACTAATTCTTACTCTGTACAAATACAGTTGTGTAGCATTTGAAGGAGATGCGGTAAAATAAACGTAATTGTTTACTTCATCTATGGCTTTTAATGTGCCGATATCGTAATTGCCTTTGGTTAATAAAGTAACTGTTTTTCCATCTCTGCTTATTTTATAAATGTGGCGCCACCCATCTTTTTCACTTATCCATAAAAATTCTTTACCTCCGTTAATCCAGTTCCATCCAACGGGATTATCTGTATTTAAATCAACCCAGGCATCATCATTTTCAGCCCAAAAAGTTGCAGACGATCCATCAGGAACCTTACAATAAATTAGTTTACTTTCCTGTTGTTTACGATCCAGCTGCTGCACAATTAATTGATTTGATTCACTCCACTCCATTCGTGGAATATAGTGTTGTTGGGGATCTCCGTCTATATTCATTCTCCTTATTTGCCCACCGGCAAGGTTTACAACATTTATATATGCAGGTGAAGGGCTCTCGCCAACCTTTGGATACTCGACGGGTATTATTCTGGAATAAACAGAATCGGTAGTGTTAATCATGTAATAATCTCTAATTTTTCTGGCATCAATTTGCCAATAAGCAATTTGCTTGCTATCAGGGCTCCACCTAAATCCATCTCTACAACCAAATTCTTCTTCATATACCCAATCAAACGTACCGTTGATTAATTTTCTTGAACCATCCTGCGTTAGTTTTTTAATTTGCCCTGTTACAATATCTTCTGAATAAATATTGCTTTCGCTTACATAAGCAACATATTTACTGTCTGGAGAAAATTTTGCAAACATTAAAGATTGTAACGCAAGCCCATTGCCCAGTTGAATTAATTTGTTTGTTGCTGTATTCATAACCCAATAATCACCTCGTGTATTGTAGCGCCAGACTTTAGCGGTATTGGCAAAAAGCAATATTTTAGCTTTGTCATTACTATAATTAAATGACTGCACTTTAAGGGACACCAAGCTTCCCGGAGGTATCAAAGATTCTTTGTTTACAAGTATAGTCTGTGCTTCAGTTTTAGCATCGACCTTTACAATACCACCATTCTTAAAATCATAATAACCAGTTCCATCGGCCATCCAGTTAATTCCCTGATCCTGAGCAACAATTTCATTTGCACAAATGAGCAGTAATATAAAAATTATTAAATTTCTTTTTATCATTCTAATTGAATTTTTGATTGAATTTTAAACATAAAAATAAGCAATAACAAATTCAATTTAAAGCTTTGACAACTGTGTACCAAATTGATATAATTTTGTAACAGAATTTGAATTAATGAAAGCTTAGAAAAGAAGACAATGGAAAAAGAAAAATTAAGGATTGATAAATATTTGTGGAGCATCCGTTTATTTAAAACAAGAAGCATTGCTGCAGAAGCATGCGAAAAAGGAAAAGTAAAATATAATGGTGCAGCTGTAAAAGCATCGAAGCAGGTTCATATTGATGAAGAATACGAAGTTAAAACTGAAGCGAAAAAATGGTTAATAAAAGTTACAGCACTTTTACACAGTCGAGTACAATTCAGCGAAGCAATAAATTTTTATATTGATATTTCCCCTGAAGAAGTGGAAGATAAACTTCAATACCAGGGCGCAGCTTTTCATACAGGTAAAAGATTAAGTAAAGTAGGCAGACCAACAAAAAAAGAGAAAAGGGATTTGGATGGGTTTATGGGCGATTGAAGCAGATTTGAGATGTAAGATTTGAGATAAAAGATTAAAGACAAAGGAATACTTAAACAATGCGTTGTGATAGTTAAGATATCATTTTAAGAAATTAAATAATGACAATAGATATTATAAGTGTAGTACCCGATTTACTCAAATCCCCGTTTGCACATTCTATAATGAAACGTGCAGCAGATAAAGGTTTGCTTACGGTAAATGTTATTAATTTAAGAGACTACACAACCTATGCAAGAGCGCAGGTAGATGATTACCAGTTTGGCGGGGGTGCAGGTATGGTGATGATGATAGAGCCGCTTGTAAATGCTGTGGAAAGTTTGCAGAAAGAAAAACAATACGATGAAATTATTTATCTGACGCCCGATGGGGGAACTTTTAATCAAAAAATGGCAAATACGCTTTCATTAAAAAATAACTTATTAATGATTTGTGGGCATTACAAAGGTATTGACCAGCGTTTTAGGGATCATTTTATAACAAAAGAAATTTCTATCGGCGATTATGTATTAAGTGGTGGAGAACTAGCAGCAGCAGTACTTACAGATGCAATAGGCAGACTTTTACCCGGAGTTTTAAATGATGAAAGTTCTGCACTCACAGATTCATTTCAGGATAATTTGCTGGCCCCACCGGTTTACACCAGACCTGAAAATTTTAGAGGATGGAAAATACCGGAGGTTTTAAAAAGCGGTAACCATAAATTGATTGAGGAATGGCGCCACAACCAGGCTATGGAAAGAACAGTTTTAAGAAGACCGGATATACTTGAACAATAAGCTGATTTGCTAATTCGTAAATGTGCTAACGCAAAAGCCCCTGAAATTTTCAGAGGCTTTTGCATTACTATGTATCAAAAACTAATTCTTAAAGATATTTTCATCAACTGCAACATTACTTTCAATTTTATCAAATACTACAGGGCCTTGAGGGGTTGTAGTACCATAAGCAAACCAATATCCATCAGCATTTTGTTTGTAATTACTGTATGTGGTTTCCACATCCATTTCAACACCATCAGGACCGGCAGCTTTAGCACTTGTTTTTGTAAGTCTGTTGGATTTTACATCAATAAAATAGAAGGCAGTTTTACCGGATTTACTCGTCACCTTTAATTTATATGTATCAGCACCATCGACTTTTTCATTACCAGCAAATTCCACTGATGAACCTTTTTCTTTGTAGTTAACTAAAGCTCCCTGTATATCCAAAGCAGACTGCATTCCTTTTACAGTTTCAGCATCCATTTCTTTTGGCTCTGTCATTTGTTGAACAGGAAAAAACATGAAAGCTTTTTCCGGAGTAACAATTTGGTAGTTAGCAGTTCCCATTACTTCAACATCTACTCTAAATCCTTTCATTTGAGAAACGGTAAATACCATTGGTATATCCATACCCTGCATACTTAAACTACCAATTTTTTTTACGGTTTTGAGTGAAGCTATTTTTGTAACACCACCCATTGCTTCAACATTTTTAGCAATTATTTCATCTGCAGTTTGTGCAGCTACATTTAATGTGGTTAGTGCAAATGTTGCAACCAATAAATTTTTAATTTTTTTCATGTTTATTTTTTTAGAGTTCAGCCTGCTTTATTTTTTTAAATATCATTGAGCTTAACAATTGCTGATTACAAATATAATGTATCAATACATTTGTAATTAAAAACGAAGTCTTAAATTTTAAATATTACATAAGCGGATAAACAGCCATTTAAACGATGAATAAATCATTTCATATAAAAGGAAATATTGTTGATATTATTAATCAGAGCATCTTTTTTGGGGAAGTAACAGTCAACGATGGTAAAATTAAAAGTATAAACAAAATAGATGCTATTTGTAATTATAGCGAACACTATATATTACCGGGTTTTATTGACAGCCATGTACACATAGAAAGCAGTATGTTGATTCCATCTGAATTTGCCCGACTTGCAGTGCTGCATGGCACTACAGGTACCATAAGCGATCCGCATGAAATTGCAAATGTATGCGGCATGGAAGGAATAAAATTTATGATTGAGAATGGTAAAAAAGTACCGTTTAAATTTCATTTTGGTGCACCAAGCTGTGTACCTGCTACAATTTTTGAAACAGCAGGCGCAGAATTGAATGTAAAAGATGTTGAAGAGTTGCTTGCAATGCAGGAAATTTTTTACCTGAGTGAAATGATGAATTTTCCGGGTGTGTTGAATAAAGATGAATATGTAATACAAAAAATAGCAGCAGCAAAAAAAATGAATAAACCTGTTGATGGCCATGCACCCGGTTTAAGAGGGAAAGCTGCAAAAAATTATATTGGTGCGGGAATAAGTACAGACCATGAATGCTTTACAGCAGCTGAAGCTTTGGAAAAACTTTCTTACGGAATGAAAATTTT
>JANXTG010000215.1 GCA_025352525.1 Ferruginibacter sp. | reverse complement strand
CAAAGGAGTCTTTAGAATATTTTCCAAGAAAAAGTCAAAGGCATCACCACCATAAATAATTTTCCATTGCCTCATTTTTATGTAACTTTTTGTTGTTGAAATAAGCACAGCATTTTTACTGTTTTCTTTTTCATCAATCTCAATATGTAAATAATCAAATCCCTTACAAATTCTTGAGCGGATAGCAGAGGAATTCTCTCCAATGCCTCCCGAAAATACCAGTATATCAAGTCCGTTTAATACAGCCGAATATGCGCCAACCCATTTTTTAATCTGATAGCAGAATAAGGTTACTGCATCTGCTGCATGAACATCTGAGCTTTCTTTTTTCAACAAATCCTGCATATCAGCGCTTATTTCCGAAACACCTAATAAACCACTTTCGTGATTTATTATATGATTGAATTTTTTTGGATTCATTTTTTCTTTTTGTACCATATACCAGGCAACTCCGGGGTCTAAATCTCCCGTTCTAGTTCCCATTACCAACCCGCCGGCTGCTGTAAATCCCATGCTGGTATCTATACTTTTTCCTTCTTTTACAGCCGTTAAACTGGCGCCATTTCCTAGGTGGGCCAAAATAATTCTTCCCTTACTTTTTATTGCTCCTTCTATTTTTTTCAACTCTTCCATTAAATAAGTGTAGGATAAGCCATGAAAGCCATAGCGCCTGATACCGGCTTTGGCAAAGCGCCGTGGTATGGGTAAAATTTTAGCAACAGGCGGCATGGTTGTATGAAACGAGGTATCAAAACATGCAACCTGTAAAAGCGAAGGATACTGTTTTTTAAATAATTTAATGATGTCGATTTCTGCAGGAAGATGATCGGGATCATAGTCCCTTATTTTATTTAATTCTGCTAATAATTCGTCATTAATAATTTTAGGATTTGTATGTTCCATCCCGTAAACTATTCTATGCCCAATGCAACCAACGCTGTTAAAACATTTTTGTTCTTTCAACTGTGTAATTAAAAATTTTGTGGCCTCTTTAAAACTCTTTGTTTCTGTTTTTATTTCTTCTGTTGCATGAGTGATATGATTTGTTATTTTAAATGCAGTATCATTTAAACCAATTCTATTTATGTGCCCTGATAAGATTTTGTTTGTCTTTCTATAAGTTTCATATAGTGCGAATTTTATGCTGGAAGAGCCACAGTTAACCGTTAAAATATTAAAGTTTTCCTTTTTCATAAAAAATAATTATGGCCGGTCAGTTTCCGGTAAGGCTTGGTTTTGTTTATGATGGAAATATTAACCCGAATATTCTTTTGTACAAAGCGGCACATTAAATCAATGGCAATAAGCTGTCCATATTTTAATTGTAAAATTTTATTGAAAACTTTACATTGGTCAGATAGACCTTATCAGGTATTTTATAAAGAAGTTTGATAGAGAGCAATGCTCATCCTGCCCTCATTATATCATTAATAATTTTTAGGTGGTGGTTGGTGTGTATTGCAAGAAACTTTTTGGTTTCTTTTAAATTTAATTTTCCAAAATAAGGATGATTAAAATGATGGTGCCTTTGAAGGTTATTTAGTGCTTTTATTTTTTTAAATACTGCATCAACTTCAGTCATCAGTTTTTCGGGCACAATATCTCCCACAGGTTCTACTGTTTTTGGGGCTTTGGCCTTGCCTCTTGGTATTTTATTAAAAGTGTACACGAGCAATTTTTTTAAATTAAAAGAGCTTTTGTAAAGCGCAGGATCTGATGTTTCCATTGCCGTAATGATGCGCACAAATACCAGCAAGGAGTGGTCAATATGCCAGCCAACATTAGCGGCAGAAATAGCTGTTTGCTGTTTAGCATAATTTGGAATATTCTTTTCCAGTTGCTTTATAAGCTTCAATAATTTTTCCATAAACGTTTTTTACGGTTTTATTCATGTATTAATTTTAACCTTCTTCTCTAAAGCTACATAAAACAGTTTGGTGTTTTAAATCTGAAAATTATCATTAATTATCAGGCTACTTCCTTTGTAAAACTTTCCTTTATTTTAAAAGGTTATTTTTGCAGCATGAAAAGCATTGTGCTCAATAAAAATATCAGTCGCAGGGTAGAAAGTGGTCACCCATGGATTTTTGCAAATGAAATAAACTCAGGCAAAGAGAAAGATACAGCTGCAGCACCGGGTGAAATTGTGGATGTGTACAGCTTTGATAAAATATTTATTGGCAGGGGATATTACAATCCACAATCCCAGATATCGGTTCGCTTATTAACCCGGGATAAAACTGAGACTATAAATGATGCTTTTTTTTACAAAAAAATAAAAGATGCATGGGCATATCGGCAAAAAATTGGTTATGCTGAAAACTGCAGACTTATTTTTGGAGAGGCGGATGATATTCCCCAATTGATTATTGATAAGTTCAACGATTATTTTGTAATACAAACCCTTGCATTGGGTATTGATGTATGGAAGCCCTCTATTGTAAAAGCATTGAATGAAATTTTTACCCCAAAAGGTATTTACGAACGCAATGATGTACCTGTGAGGGAACTCGAAGGAATGGAACAACACAAGGGTTTTCTTTCTGCAGAATTTAATACTGATATCATTATCAACGAAAAATCTTTTGACGATAAAACATCCGGTATAAAAATGCATATAGATATCGCCAACGGGCAAAAAACCGGATACTTTTTAGATCAGCAGGACAACCGTTTTGCCATTCGGCATATTGTAAAAAATGCTGATGTACTTGGTGCATTTTGCTATACAGGTTCTTTCGAAATCAGTGCAGCACATTACGGTGCAAAATCAGTTTTAGGGTTGGATATTTCGCAGAGCGCCATTGATATGTGCAATAAAAATGCATTACTAAACGGATTAGAAAATATATGTACTTTTCAATGCGTAAATGCATTTGATGTACTCAAAACATTATCGAAAGAAGAAAAGCGGTGGGATGTTGTAATGCTTGACCCGCCATCCTTTGCAAAAAGCCGAAGCAGTATTGAAAAAGCTGTTGCCGGTTATAAAGAAATTAATTTGCGTGGTATTAAACTCGTAAAACCAGGTGGTTTTTTAGTTACGTCGAGTTGTACAAACCTAGTTCAGCCCAGTCTGTTTTACGATATCATTCTCATGGCAGCAAAAGATGCAAAAAGAAGGATACGCCAGGTTGTATTTAATGCACAGTCAGCCGATCATCCCATTATAAGCGGACAGGAAAATACACACTATTTAAAGTTTTTAATTGTGCAGGTTATGTAACCTCTAAATACACTATAACATCATAATTTAGTTTTATAAAATTATAATGTTTTTAGAATTTATTTACCCATATTGTCAAATTAAAATTGAACGATGTTTACATTGAAT
>JANXTG010000209.1 GCA_025352525.1 Ferruginibacter sp. | reverse complement strand
CTTTGGCTTTGCATCGCTTTCTTTGTTATCACAATTGGATTAGTACTTTTTGTAGTATCGTTTTTTAGGATTCCCGCACGTCAATTAACCATCAGTAATGGGCAGATTATTTCGCCGGCAGATGGAAAAGTTGTAGTGATTGAAGAAGTTGTAGATAATGAATATTTTAAAAAGAAAATGCTGCAGGTTTCTGTGTTTATGAGCCCGTTAAATGTGCATGTAAACCGCAACCCAATTGATGGGGAGATTGTTTATAATAAATACCACAAAGGTAAATATCTGGTAGCATGGAATCCGAAGTCATCTACAGAAAATGAGCGCCATTCTGTTGTTATTAAAAATGGAAATACCGAAATATTGGTAAAACAAATTGCGGGCGCTGTTGCAAGACGAATCGTAAATTATTTAGAAGTTGGAAATAAAGTAAAACAAACAGAAGAATATGGGTTTATAAAATTTGGCAGTCGTGTTGATTTATTATTACCTATTGGCACAAAACTAAATGTTGGATTAAATGAAGTAGTGCAGGGCGGCGTTACAGTGCTTGCTACACTTTAACTTTTTTAACCAATAATCGTATGAAAAAATTATTTAGTTTTACTCTTAAGTTTAAAAAAACATTTATAAGATGAAAAAAGTATTTTTATTAGCTACAGCAGGAATATTAATAGCAAGTGCCTCTTTTGCAGATGGTGGAAAAAAGAAAAAAAGTGGTAAAGAAAAATCTTGCTGCAGTAAAGATAAAGCTGCAAAAGGTTGCAGTAAAGACAAAGAGAGCAAAACTGCTAAAATGTAGTTTGAATTAAATTAAAAAAGAGGCTGTATCGCAAGATGCAGCCTCTTTTTTTTAAAGTGTTTTTTTATAAAATATTTTCCAGTTCTTTAAAATGCGTTATCACATACGTGGGTTGCAATTGAAGCGGCTCGTTAATATGGTTTACAAAAACCTGATCCATTCCTGCATTTATTGCACCCTGTATATCTGCAGCCTGGTTATCTCCCAACATTAAACTTTCGTGCAAAGATGCATTTGCTTTTTTAATCGCAAAATCAAATATTTCTTTTTTGGGTTTTAAACTGTTGCTTGCTTCTGATGTTATTAATTGGTCAAAATAAATATCTAATCCGCTGTTTTTGAGTTTCATTTTTTGGGTATGCTCAAAACCGTTTGTAATTAAATGAAGCGTGTAGTTTTTCTCTTTGAGGTAATTTAATATTTCAAAAGTATGTGGAAAAACTTCTTTTTTGGTAGGAAGAATTTCTAAAAACTGAACACTCAAAGTTTTTGATAAAACTTCATCTGCCACTTTAAAATCCAATAAAGTACGCCACATCCGTTTCCATTTTAATTCTTCCACACCGATAAAACCTGCTTCATATCTTTTCCATAAATGCGCATTGTGAAAAAGATAACGCTCATAAAAAGGGATAAATTCCGAACTTGTTTTTTTTGCAAGCTCTTCCGTATATAATTCAGCAAGGGTTGTTTTTGCATTGCTGTCAAAGTCCCAAAGTGTGTGATCAAGATCAAAAAAAAGTTGTTTGTAACCCGGCATGTATAAATTAAAATTTTATGGAGCGTGTTGATATAACTTTACAGAAGTATAAAGTTAAACCTTTATAAAAAAATATAAAAATGAATATTGTAATTACAGGTGCAGCAAGAGGTATAGGAAAAGCCATAGCCACAAAATTTGCTGCTGAAGGACATACACTTTTTTTATGTTCACGAAGTATTGATACTTTACAGGCAACAGCCGATGAATTGAAGAAAAAATATACATCAGCTGATATTCATTTAATGAAAGCAGATTTATCAGATAAAAAACAAACTGAAAAATTTGCCAACTGGTGTTTACAAATTGCAATCCCTGACATTCTGATTAACAATGCCGGCGGGTTTACACCTGGTAATATTTTAGATGAACCCGACGGTAGTCTAGAAAACATGATTAACAATAATCTTTACAGTGCCTATTATCTTACAAAATATTTAGCTCCGCAAATGAAAATTAAAAGAAGTGGACATATTTTTAATATCTGCTCTATTGCAGCTTTACAGGCCTATAATGATGGTGGCAGTTACAGCATAAGCAAATTTGCTATGAATGGGTTTAGCCAAAATTTAAGGCACGAATTAAAAGAGCACAATATAAAAGTAACAGCCATTTTTCCGGGAGCAGTTTTTACAGATTCGTGGGAAGGGTTTGATAACAGCAGCAACAGAATAATGGAAGCTACAGACGTAGCTAACGTAATATTTGCCTGCACACAACTTAGCCCTGCTGCAGTGCCTGAAGAAATTATATTAAGGCCACAATTGGGTGATTTGTAATTAACAGTTTCTTAATTTTTTTTGTGATAAAAGAAATTTTCCCGCCAACATTGTTATTTAATTTTGCGCTGATGTCTATAACTGAACTATGAATTCTTTTTTTACAAAAATATTTTATTGCATTCTCTTTATTTGTTTGGGTTTAAAAGTTACCGCACAAACAAAATTTACCGCCACAGCAACTCCCACTAGCGCAGGTAAAGATGAGTACATAACGTTATCATTGACAGTTACCAATGGTACAAACGTTCAAAAGATTACTCCTCCACCATTAAATGAATTTAACGTTGTAAGCGGTCCAAGTACTACAACTGAACAAAATACAATTAATGGTGAAACGAGCCAGTATATCTCTTTGAGTTATGTTTTGCTCGCAAAAAAAATGGGTACCATTAAAATATCGCCGGCTACTGCTTTAATTGATGGACGTACTTTTAAAAGCAACGCAATAAATATTGTTGTATCAAAAAATAAATCAGCAGGATCATCTCAAAAAAATTCAGGAGCTGCATCAATGCAATCAATGCTTTCCGGCTACGATCCTTTTAATGAACCGCAGGCTCAAACAACTTTCAGTGATTATATTTTGCGTAAAGGTGAAAATATTCAGAAGAAGGTAAACGATAATATGCAACTTCGTTTGCAGACAAATAAAAGCAGTTGTTATGTTGGTGAAGCATTGCTTGCTACTTATAAATTATATACAAGGTTAAAAAGCGAAAGTAATCTTTCTAAGAACCCTTCATTCAATGGCTTTTCCGTTATAGAAATGTTGCAGCCTAATGACGCTTCGGGGTTTACAACTGAAAAACTTAACGGAAAATCTTATAATGTTTACTGCATTAGAAAAGCCCAGTTATATCCCCTGCAACCCGGGCCTATAGAAGTTGAATCTGCTACATTAGATAATAAAATAAGTTTTATAAAATACAGCGGTATTAATGGTAATAATTACAATATTGATCCAAATTCGTTAGTCACAGAAACTGTTGCACTAAGTACAAAACCAACTATTATAAATGTAAAACCTTTACCTGAAGACGGAAAGCCTAACGGTTTTAAAGGTGCTGTAGGGCATTTTATAATTGAAGATGTACTTCAAAAAGATAGTTTTACAACCGATGAGACAGTAAAACTTTTTGTTACAGTTACGGGTGAAGGGAATATGCATTTACTTACATTACCTGATATAAAATGGCCATCGAATTTTGAAATATTTGATGCAAAAGTGTCCGATAATACTGATAACAAGACCGTGCCTGTAAGCGGAAGCAAAACTTTTGAAGTGCCATTTGCTGTTGCTAAAGAAGGTGCTTACAATATTCCTACTATCAGTTTCAGTTACTTTGACCCAATAATAAAAAGCTACAAAAAAAGTAGTACAAAAAGCATATCATTTACCATTGTAAAAGGAAAGGCGAATGCTGCTATAAACAACAGTAAAAACAAAAAACCAGGTGAAAGATTATCGTTTTTTGAAATAGCGGTAGACCATACGGTTCTCATTCTACTTTTTGCCATAGGTTTAATAATTGCAGGTTTAATTTTTTGGATGACAAAGGACAAAAAAATTATTGCCGAAAAAGTCATTCAGAATAACATTAAAAATGACAAGGAAAAAATACCTAATTATCATGCACAGAGAAATCCACTTACTAAAACAGAAGACTGCCTTTTTAGAAACGAGTGCATTAGTTTTTACAAAATAATTAATGATGAAATGAAAACTTTTTTAGCCCGAAGGTTTAATATTTCTTTGGAAGATTTAAACAATAAAAGGTTAGCAATTGTTATGGATAAGGAAGGTGTAGGGAACAGCATAATTCTACAAACTCAGGAGTTAATAAAAGAAATTGAATGGCAATTATATACACCGTTTGAAAGAAATGTAGAATTAAATGACATGTATAAGAAAGCACAGAATATTATACAATTACTTGTCAAATAAAGGTTTTGCTAATCTGTAAATTTATAGCCTACGCCCCGTGCAGAATGGAAGTAGCGTGGGTTTCTACTGTCTTCCTCAAAATATTTACGAAAATTTAAAATGAAATTATCTATTGTTCGGGTAGTTGGATAAACATGGTAACCCCAAACTGCCTGTAAAATCTTTTCTCTTGTTACAACTTCGTTTTTATTTTCTATAAGCAATTTTAAAAGCATCAGTTCTTTTTTGGTCAATTCAAATTTTACTGACATTTTATTATAAGCTTCTGCTGCCTTAAAATCAATCTTATTCATTCCGAATTCATAAATATCCGGCAATGGTTGTTTTAAAGAAAGCTGCTCACTTTTCTTAATCAGCTTATCAACCCTAAGCAAAAGTTCTTCTAAATTAAAAGGCTTTGTAAGATAATCATCTGCTCCTTTTTTTAACCCTAATACTCTGTCTGCACTGCTGTTTTTTGCACTTAAAATAAGTATGGGAAGTTCTGTATTATTTAGCCGGATGGTTTCGCAAACTGTAATACCATCAATCTCAGGTAACATAACATCTAAAATCAGCAATTCAAAATGCTCCTGTGCTACCATTTTTAATGCCTGTGCTCCATCAAAGCAGCTGCTTACTTCATAACCTTCTAATTCTAAATTAAGTTTTAAGGCTTCCTGTAAGTTTTCTTCATCTTCAACGAGGAGTATAGAATATTTTTTCGTTGCCATATTTATTGTTTAAGCTTCGGCCTTTAGCCAAAAGGTGAATATACTGCCAGCTTTTGGGTTGTCCTCAATCTTGATATTCCCGTTATGGCTTTTAGAAATTCTGCTTGTTAAATATAAACCCAGACCCGTACCCTTTGCTCTTTTAGTTGCTTCGTTACCAGCACGATAAAATTTTTGAAATATTTTTTGTTTATCTGCCTCAGAGATACCCATCCCTTCATCTAAAATTTTTAAAACAGCATTTCCCTCTATATTTTGTAAAACAACTTCAACAGTGCTTTCTTTAGGAGAATATTTTATTGCATTTTCCAGCAAATTATTTACAGCTATCTGCAGTAAAAAAAAGTCGCCATTCACAAATACTTCCTTTTGTATATTTTCGATAATTTTTCTTTTAGGAAATCGTAAAATAAATTCATTTGTACATTGAGCAACAAGCAAAGAAAAATCCTGTTCTTCAAAACTTGCTTTATATCCGCCACCTTCTATCTGCGATGAAATTAATAGGTTATTACATAGCGTATCTAAGCGGTTAGTTTCCTGTAGTGAGTTGTCTATAAGTCTTTGCTGTTGGGCTTCTGCAAGCTTATGTTTTTGAAGGGTTTCCAGGTTTAATTTTGTAACAGCTATTGGGGTTTTCAGTTCATGTGTAATGGCCATCATAAAATTTTGCTGCTCAGCACTCGATCTTAATTCTCTCCTTACCGCTCTAAAAACAAAAGTAGCACCTGCCAGAATTAATAAAAGAAAAGTACCACCCTCACCTAAATACTGTGCAGTTTTTTTACTTTTATCTTTTAATATTTTTTTTTGATTCTCTGCATAATTTATATCATCTTTTTTCAGGTCATCCAATTTATAACGGCTCATTAAATCGTTTTGCCTGCTAAGTGCAATAAACCACCAAATGAGTGCAGCAATAATGTATGCCAGCAACACCCAATAAATTATTAAAGCACGTTGTATTTTTTTTGGCTGTGAATTCATTTTAATTTCTCTTATCTAAACCCCACGATAGTTTATTACGGAGTGTTTGCAAAAAATTATTTTCATTAAGCCTTATTAAATTTATACCGAATGTTTCTTTTTTTACAGCCAGCTGTATTTCTTTTGAAACCAGTTCCCTCCTGCTGTCCAGTGTACAGAGAAACCCATCTGTTCTACCTTCAACTTCAAAAGAGACAATTGTATTATCAGGAACAATTATAGGGCGAATATTTAGGTTATGAGGCGCCACAGGTGTTATTACAAAACTTGCGCTGTCAGGAAAAACCACAGGACCATTGCAACTAAGCGAGTAACCTGTAGAGCCTGTTGGTGTTGCTACAATCAAACCATCTGCCCAGTAAGTATTTAAAAATTCACCATTTAAATAAGTGTGAATTTTTATCATAGGCGAAGTGTCTTTTTTATGCAATGTAAACTCGTTAAGGGCATACCGCATATCACCAAACACAGGTACATCAGCATCTAAATGCAAGAGTGTTCTTTTATCCAAAACATACTTTCTATTTACCAGTGCATTTAATGCAGAGTGTAATTCTTCTTTACCAATGCTTGCTAAAAAACCAAGCCTTCCGTAATTAATACCGAGTACAGGAATGCCGGAATCTTTTACCAGAGTAACAGTATCAAGGAGAGTACCGTCGCCGCCAAGACTAATTAAACAATCTATGGAAAGATCCAGATCTTCGGACGAAGTAAATGTAGAATATTTGCATGGAATTTTTATTGCAGAATAAAACAGATTAAAAAAGTCCTGAAAAAAAACAGGCTCAGCACCATACTTTTCCAGTTCCTGTACAAGCAATTCCAAATCCTGTAGCTGAATATTTTCTAGGCCTCTGCTATAAATTGCTATTCTCATTTTTAATAAACTTACCAGTTTTTAATAACCACCTTTGCCACGCAAAAATAAACCCTTTTCACCTAACTGGTTAAAACTGTATTCTACTTTAAAAACTATATCGTAAAAAGTAACAACGTCAATACCAAAACCTCCTGTGTATAAAAGTTTATTATTCAGTCGGCTGTCATACTTTTTTGAAAGATAACTGTAGCCAATATCTGTATATGTTTTAGCAAAAATTTTAAATGGTATGTGGGACAAGGATTTTAATTTAAAGGGGATAGGAATTTTAAACTCCGCAACTTTTTTATTTAGGGTATACTTTGCAACTCCTACTGCAACTCCATCTATTAAATACACCTCCAAACCCCGCAGGCTTAAACTTCCAAAACCTAATGCCCGCCTATTTATAAATGCTTGTTCAAAAGGTAATTTTACCATTGCAGATGATTGAACAATGCTAAAAAAATTATGCTTGTGTTTATAAAATTTAGCAAATGAACCGGACAACGAAAGGCTGTTTATACCTCCGCTAAACTGTAAGCCCCTTTTACTTATGCCGTACGAATAAATTAGCCCTTTTTGAGGATAATTATTATTGTCTGTATTGGTGTAAGAAATACCTACTCCGAAATTAGGAATAAACTGTTTATTGTTGGCGCTGTTAAAATAAGAAGTATTGTATTTAGCTGTAATAATGCTGTCGTCAATATTAAAGTAATTAATCCCTAAAGAAAAATTTGTTGTTTTAAAAAAACCTTTGCGCATAGAATAGCCAATGGCTGCATTAAAATTATTACTTACAAATCCATTTTTTTTATAGTTTAATATTTTGTTGTTGTAATTTAATTTGTAACCAATCTCCCGGTTTTGAGTAAATCCTGCGGCAACTCCAAAGCCTTCAGTAAGTTTTTTATTGCTGTAAGGTGCACTGTAACTTGCAGAAATGTTTCGTGCGTATCCATTTAAAAGATAAATGCGCAACTGGTCCCTTCTTCCGCTAAAATTATAATGGGCAAATTTTAACCCATACACAACCCTATTAAGATCAGCATTGTAAGTTTTAATCCATTCATTTAAACTTCTGTCAACCAATTGAAATTGCGGCGTAGGAAATATGTACCACCGTTCTTTTACTACAATATTTATTTTTAAAGAAGAATCAAGCTGTGGTATAGAATCGAATTTTACTTCAGTAAATAAATTGGTATTGTAAACCTGGTTCTTTGCCTGTACTAATATGGCTGTCAAATTTTTTTGCAACAGACTATCCCCTGATTTAAAAGGAATTTCTCTTTCGATGATATAAGTTTTAGTGTGCTTATTGCCCGTAATATTTATGCCACTGATAATAATTTTCTGTTCAGTTGTATCTAATGGGGTAATTTTTTGCCCTGAAGTTGAAATGGGAGACTGTGCAATGATATTTTGCAGCTGAAAAAAACAAACAATAAAGCAAATTAAATACTGATGATTTTTAATCATATTTTCTGGAGCAGTTTACTTATAATTTTAGAGAAGTGTTTTTGCGACAGATAATTTTTAAATTTATAATTTTAAATATCAAGGTAGTTCATCAGGTTTTGATAATTGGTATTTATTTCATTTTCAAATTTTTCGTTACCAAAAGAATAAACTACATCGTATTCATACCTTTCAAAACTTGAAATGATAGAAGCAATTTCTCTTTTATTTATGTGAAGCGTAACCGTTAACAAACCTGTTACAGAATCAGTTGTTGTATTTAAATGGAGAATGGTGCAGTCGTTGCTTTCAACTATTCTGCTAATTTCAGAAATCGAAAACTGTAGTCTTTCCATTTCCAATACTATTATGCCGCCTATTTCATCAGCCCCTGCAAAATTTCCCAACGTTTTTAATAAATCATTAATGGTAATTACACCAACATATTCATTTTGGTTTAAAACAACAGGAATAACTGTGGTATCAAAACGTATACTGTTACTTACCGCATTTAAAAAGTGAACATTTCCGGGTACAGCAGCATTTAAAAAACTATCCTGCAAAACTTCAATAGTAAGTTTATCATTTTCAGCATCAAGCAAATCATCTTCGCTAATTAAACCCAAAAAAATATTATCATTAACAACGGGTAAATGAGATATTCTAAAATCGTTTATTAATTGTAGAGCTTTACCGACACTGTCCTGTAGCTGAAGTCTGGGTATATTATTATTGATGAGATTTTTTGTAAGCATTTATACGCAATTGTTTATCAATTTACAAAAACTGTGTCATTCATTATACGGGTATGACAAAAGAAATAGTTAAACAGTTGCAGGAGCACTTACTTTGGAAAGAAAAGAATCTAAGATTTTATTGAATTCAGCCGGAACTTCCATCATAGGAGCATGACCACATTTGTCTATAAAATGCAGTTCGCTGTTGGGAATAAGCTTATGAAATTCTTCGCCGACAAATGGGGGAGTTACATTATCATTATTACCCCAAATAAGACAAGTAGGTTGTTTAATCGCCTTTAATTCATCCCCCAGGTTATTTCTTATAGCACTTTTAGCAAGAGCAATAATTTTTATAACCTTCATTCTGTTATTTGTAATTTCAAATACTTCTTCAACCAGTTCATCAGTTGCCATTGCAGGATCGTAGAAGGTAAAAGCAGTTTTATTTCTAATGTATTCTTTATCGCCCCGTTTTGGATAAGTATCTCCCATGCCGTTTTCAAAAAGACCTGAACTACCTGTAAGAATTAAAGATTTAATCTTTTCTGGGTGTCTTAGAATATGAACGAGACCGACATGTCCGCCAAGAGAATTCCCCAATAAATGAATGTTGTTGTATTTGCGATGCTCAATAAAACGGGTTACAAATTTTTCCAACCCGCCTACTGTTGTATGCAAAAGGTCCATTGTTAGCAAAGGCAGAATAGGAACTACAACAGTGTAGTTTTTTTTAAAATGTTCTACTAAATCCTGAAAATTGCTCAGGGCACCAAACAACCCATGCAACAGCATTAATATTTCACCTCTGCCTTCTTCTATAAATGAAAATTTCCCGTCTTGTTTTATTTCGTAACTCATTACTGCGTAAGTATAGATCTGTAATTTGCTAAAATACGTTGTTTCCCCCAAAAAAGTGGCATTATTAAATTTAATTGACAATGTAGATTACATTATTCTGTTACATAGAAATACCGAAATAGCTCAAAAGCAAAAGCTTTTATATTTTATAAAATAAAACAGAATAAAAATGAGTAACGTTTAGTATATCGTAAGATTTAAAGAAAATTAAACCCATTATTTTGAAGAAATACCCGCAAAAAATTGCTCTAATTCTGTAAATATATTTCTAAACCAGGGTATTGCATTGCCCATTAAATTAATAATTTTTGGTGCAAGTGGCTGCATATAAGGATAAACAATAGAATTGCTTGCTGTTTCAACATTTATAAAATGCAATTGTGCAGCGTAAAACAAAAAAACACTGAATATAATACTGTATAACACAATGAAAAGCGCAACACCTGCTAATCTATTTATCCATCCCAGCATTACAGTTTCAAATGTTTTTTGAATAACTTTTGCCAACAGGTTTACAATAAAAGCTACAGCCAAAAAAACCAATAAAAAAGAAACGGCTGGCAACCATTTAGCAGCACCTGTATGCACTGCCAGTTTTACTGCTACAACTGCTGACAATTTTAAAGCAGCTGCAATCCCAATAATAAAACCGAGTACAGAAAATATGGCTATAATAAACCCTTTGCGTAACCCCTTATAACAGGCAATAACAATTAAAATAAGGTAAGCAATATCTATAAACATAATGCTGTTAAGATAAAAGAGATTTTACAATTCCACTAATAATTTTGCCATCAGCTTTACCGGATAATTGCTTTGTTGCTACACCCATTACTTTACCCATATCTGCTGCAGAAGATGCGCCTGTAGAAGCAATTATTTTTTTTACTTCTTCTGTAATTTCTACTTCTGTCATTTGCTTTGGCAAAAAACGTTGAATGATTTCCAGCTCTTCTTTTTCTTTTACAGCCAAGTCTTCTCTACCCTGCTGTTCAAATATTTCCAAAGAATCTTTGCGCTGCTTTACCATTTTTTGTAAAAACTTTTGTTCTGTGGTTTCATCAATTTCACCACCTGCACCCGGTTCTGTTTTTGCTTTTATTATTTCTGCTTTTATTGCACGCAACGTGCGAAGAGCTGCTTCATTTTTAGCTTTCATGGCATCTTTCATTTCTGCCATTATTTGAGTTTCTAAATTCATGATAAAATATTGAAATTGATTTATGGAAATTGATTAAAAGTAATCAAATTTTTAAGCTCTAATAATTCGTAAAACTCGTTAGTAAGCCTCTTCCTAAGCACCATTTTCGGTTATCTGCGCAGCCCTAAACTTTTTAATAAACCCTTCTGAAAAGTTTTTCATTTCCAATGCGAGTTCTGCATTTTTGGTTGCCCTCAAAAAAGTATCAGACATGGTAAATAACATCTGGTAAAAAAACTCTCCCATTTCATCAACCATCATTTCTTTTGTCCACAAATCTATTCGCATAGCGGTTTTATCTGAAGGGTCCCAAAATGCCAAACACATTGCCTTTGCTTTCTGTGCCATCTCTGCACTGCTGTCTGTTGCATTCCAGTGTATACTTTCAGGAACTTTATCAGGATCCAGCAGAATATCTATACTTATCGATGATTTGTGCATATTTATATTTTTGATTCGCAAAGTTAAACCGTTTTTATATCCAGTGACGGTGAAAAAAATTTACAAAACATAATTTTTAAGAATTTTTTTTTAAGAAAAAAAAGAAAATATAGATTGTATTATTTTGAAATTTTCAAAAATGAGAAACAAAAAATTGTTCGCTTATAAATGTTGATTATTTCGCAAAGGCTTTATTCATGTGCGTTTGAGCTATTAAAAAAAATAACCAATAAAAAGTGGGCTAATATTTTTTTAAAAAATGAGGAATAAAAATTCGATAAATAGCAACTCCTTATCCACACCAAAAAAATAAATGTGAATAAAATAGTGAATGATAATAATCATTGTGCAAAAATTACTTTTAATATTGTAAAGGGAATTTACTACTCCCTGTACTTACTAACCCATCTTTATAAAAAGCTCGACTCTTAAAAAAGTCGGGCTTTTAATTTTTTATCTTTTTTTTAATATTTATCTATATTTTTTTACATTTTTTTTATTCCAACTCAATCTTCAAAAATATTTTAAAGCACAATAAAAAGTTATATTGCAAACAAATATTTATGTATGCTGAGATCTATGACCGGCTTTGGTAGAGCAGAACAAACTACAGGAGATAAAACTTTTCTTGTTGAGATAAAAGCCCTTAACGGCAAACAGTTTGAATTACAATTAAAACTACCTCCGCTATTAAAACCTTACGAATTTGAAATAAGAAATCTATTGCAGGAAAACCTTGTAAGAGGTACTATAGATTGTTATGTAAATCTTAAACAAAATGGAACGGCAAAACCTGTGGTAATAAATACAGATTTAATTAAAGCTTATTATGCTCAAATAAAAACGCTGGCCCACGAACTGGACATTGATACAAATGCTGTACTGAGCTCTTTACTCCGGCTTCCCGAAGTTGTAACTCCTTCTACAGAGATTATAGACAAAAAAGACTTTGAATTATTTTGTGAAGTGTTGATGATTGCAATTAAAGAATTAAACAAACACAGATCTGAAGAAGGTAAATCTCTAAAAAAAGATCTTATACAACGGATAGCAAATATAAATGCAGAAGAAGAAAATATTTTAAAGCTTGAGCCCGCACGCATGCATAAAATAAGAGCTGAAATAAATACTTTGCTGGAAGATAATGTTGGTAAAGAAAATATTGATAACAATAGAATGGAACAGGAACTTATTTACTACATGGAAAAGATAGATATACATGAAGAGCAAATAAGACTAAGACAACACTGCGAATATTTTAAGGAAATTATGGATGGTAGAGAAGAAGAAGGTAAAGGTAAAAAGCTTTCATTTGTTTTACAGGAAATTGGTAGGGAAATAAATACAACAGGTAGCAAAGCTTATGATGCAGGTATTCAAAAATGTGTTGTTACAATGAAAGATGAACTGGAGAAAGCCAAAGAACAGGTATTAAATGTTTTGTAGAAGAGTAAATTATGTAAGATGATAAAATGCTTTCAAACATTTTTTAAAAAAAAAATATTACCGCTGTTAATACTGTGTGCTGTATCGAGCTCCTGCAGAGAAATTGATTTGTTTGAAAAAAACATTTCTATTCCCAACATGCAGTGGTTTAATAATTTTAATGCAACAGGTTCTTTTATAATTAAAGATACCAACAGTACCTATAATGTTTTTTTAGTGCTAAGGCACACTGATGCTTATCTGTATAATAATTTATGGCTTAATGTAGGATTGCAGCCTCCGGGAACAGAAGCATTGCAATACCAAAAAATAAATCTCTCCTTAAGTAACGATGCAAAGGGCTGGGAAGGTGTGGGTATGAATGATATTTGGGAAGTGAGAAAATTAATTTCAGGAATTCCTAAAAAATTTATAAAAACTGGTCAGTATAATTTTAGCATTGTTCAACTAATGAGGGATAATCCTTTGCTAAATGTTATAAGTGTAGGAATGAGTGTGCAGAAAGCGGATTAATGTTAAGAAGATTTAACGAAGTTGATTTTTAAAAGTGCATTTATACTTATTAAATAGCAAACATTTTGTTTATTTTGCACACAATTAATCATCCAATATATCGTTCTCTGATTATCCAAACAACAATTTAAATAATTACCGTGAAGAGACTAATATTTAGCCTGTCAGCATGTTTACTTATTTCTGTAGTATCAAAAGCGCAAATGTATTATGAAACCGTGCAGAAAGGTGAGTTTGGGATCACTGCTGGAGGTGCTCATTATTTTGGCGATCTTAATAACCGTGCTGCCTTTAACAGACCAAAACCGGCATTTGGAATATTCTTTCGTAAACAATTCAGCGAATACATAAGTGCACGGGTCTCTGCTCATTTTGCACAGGTTGGATACAGTGACATTTACAGTAAAAATGAATACCAGCGCTTAAGAAACTTAAGTTTTAATTCAAATATTTATGAATTTGCAATTCAGGGAGATTTTAATTTTTTTAAATTTACCCCTTACAATCCTGCAAACTCTTTTACCCCTTATGTAACGCTAGGTGTTGGTGTTTTTAATTTTGATCCGTATGCCTATCTTAAAGGAAAAAAAGTTTTCTTGCGCCCGCTAGGCACAGAGGGGCAAACTATCGGTTATTTAGGAAGAAAACCATACTCAACTACAGCACTTTGTATACCATTTGGAGTAGGTTTAAAATATAACCTTACTGAAAAGGTAAATATCTCTTTTGAAATTGCACATCGATTTACATCTACTGACTATTTGGATGATGTTAGCTCCACATATGTAGGAAATGGTAGGTTCCAGTCAGGGCCAATTGACGCAAATGGTTTACCTACAAGTAGTGATGCTCAACTTTTACAAGATCGTAGTTATGAAGTATCTAAAGATGGGCAACGATTTTTTGCAGAAGGTCAGCAAAGGGGATTTAGCAAACAAAAAGACCAATATATAATTGCAGAAATTGGACTTTCATTTAATTTGAGTTCTTACCGTTGTCCTACAGCTAATTAATTTGTTTTTTGCCCATAATAAAAGCGACAGTATATAACTACTGCCGCTTTTGAGTTTATAGCAATAATTTATTACTTTTGCGCCCCTGCAATGCATGGATGATGCAGTATTAAACACCATGAGTTTACAACAACAAATTAATCTTCATTTACTTCCAAAACACATAGCCATTATAATGGATGGAAATGGCAGGTGGGCGCAGGAACAAGGCAATGACAGGCTTTTTGGTCATTTACATGGTGTAGAAAGTGTTAGGGATATTGTTGAAGGGGCTGCGGAATTGGGAGTTCAATATCTTACGTTATATACTTTTAGCACAGAAAATTGGGATAGGCCGGCTTTTGAAGTAAATGGCTTAATGGAACTTTTAATAGACACAATTAAAAAAGAGGTTCCTACATTAAATAAAAACAATATAAAACTTCATGTTATTGGTCATGTAAAAATGTTGCCCACATCTGCGCAGCGCCAGTTAACAGAAGCATTAAAGGACACAGAAAAAAATACCGGATTAAACCTAATAATGGCCCTTAGCTACAGTAGTAGAATGGAACTTGTAGATGCTGTAAAAAGAATAGCTGCAGACGTAAGCACGGGAACGCTGGAGCAAAATAATATTAACGCTGAAACTATATCCCAATATTTAAGTACCTGTGATTACCCTGATCCTGCATTGCTAATTCGTACCGGTGGAGACTACAGAATAAGTAATTTTTTGTTATACCAAATTGCTTACACTGAACTTTATTTTACAGAGGTCATGTGGCCATCTTTTAGAAAAGAAGATCTATACAAAGCAATTATTGAATTTCAAAAAAGAGAAAGAAGATTTGGAAAGACAGGAGATCAGATAAAAAACAAAGAAATATAACTACAACACAAAATATTAAAGAATAATTTCAATTAATGTATAAGTTATCATCGCCTTGGCGGAACGTTTAACAAATACTTATAAATTTAGAACTTAATTTGCCGCCACGAAAACAACTATTGATGCTAAGGATTTACCAAACTTTTTTTATTACTGCAACACTTTTTTTATTAAGCACCTCTTTGTTTGCACAAGATACCTCTGTCTCTATAAACCCTGCGTTAAAGGAAATTTATAATTCCAAGGTTCCAAAAAAATATACTATTGCCGGAATAAACGTTATCGGAACAAAGACGTTTGATAGAAACCTTATAATCTCAATATCAGGGCTTGCAATAGGCGATGAAGTACAAATTCCGGGTACAGATGTATTCAATAAAGCATTGTCCAAACTTTGGAAACAGAGTCTGGTTTCAAATGCAGAAATAAATATTACGAAGCTTCAGGATGCTAAAATATTTATTGAGATTTTAATACAGGAAAGACCAAGACTTATCAATTTTAATTTTGAAGGAATTAAAAAGGGGGAAAGAGATGACCTCGGCCCTAAAAGTGGTTTAGCAAAAGACCGGGTACTTACAGAAGATATGAAATTAAGCGCTGTAGAAGTTATCAGAAAATTTTATTATGATAAAGGTTACAGAAATGTATCCATTAATATGGTTGAACAGCCTGCACCTGGTCAGGCCAACAGTGTAGTGCTTACTTTTTTTATAAATAAAGGTAAAAAAGTACGCATCAATTCTATAAATTTTGCAGATAATGCAGAAGTTTCAGATGCAAAGCTGAAAAAGCAAATGAAGGGCACAAAGGAGATGTCCCGATTAACACTTTTCCCTGATAAAGTTGTAAGTCCTTATGGTGATACTACCCGAGACAAAACATTTAAAGAATATTTAAAAGAAACCGGTTACCTATATCCCACCAAAACTAAAGATTACCTAGATCCATATTTTAGATTTAAATTATTTGCGGGTGCAAAATTTTCTGAAAAAAAGTACAAAGAAGACAAAGACAAAGTGGTGGATTTTTATAATTCGCAGGGTTTTAGAGATGCGTCAATAGTTGCAGATACTACTATTGAAAATACAAAAGGAAATATTGATGTACATATAAAAGTAACAGAAGGCCATAAATATTATTTTGGAAACATTGCATGGAAGGGGAATACAAAATATTCTGATTCTATTTTAAATGTAATACTCGGTATAAAAAAAGGTGATATTTACAATGCTGAAACGTTAAACAAAAAACTAGGGAAACAATTATCTGCTGAGGGTGGAGATGTAGGAAGTTTATATCAGGATGATGGTTATCTTTTCTTTAACGTAGACCCTATAGAAACAGCTGTATATAACGATACCATTGATTTTGAAATACGCCTGAGGGAAGGACCACAGGCCGTTTACGGAAAGATAACTGTATCGGGAAATGATAAAACAAAAGATTACGTAATTCTTAGAGAATTGAGAACAATACCCGGCGAAAAATTCAGCAGACAAGATATTATTCGTACACAAAGAGAATTGTCACAGTTAGGATTTTTAAATGCAGAAAAAATAAATCCGCAGGTAGTACCAAATAATGGTGACGGTACTGTAGACATTAACTGGCAGGTTGAAGAAAAATCAGCTGACCAGCTTGAGCTTTCTGCAGGTTTTGGCGGGGGAATCGGTTTGACAGGAACACTTGGCGTAACGTTTAATAACTTTTCTATTAAAAATATTATGAAGCGCTCTACCTGGGATCCCCTACCATCTGGTGACGGACAAAAATTCAGCGCAAGAATACAGTCAAATGGCCGGGCATACAGATCATATAATCTTTCTTTTACTGAACCATGGCTTGGTGGTAAAAAAAGAAATTCATTTTCTGTTAGTTATTTTAATACAAAATATTCCAATGCATATAATCAATTTGGTCAACCATGTACAGCATGCGGTAAGAACTCTTATGTAAATACCGTTGGTTTTGGAGTTTCGTTGGGTAAACAACTTAAATGGCCGGATGATTATTTTAACCTTATATATTCTTTAAACGTACAGCAGTACAAATTAAAAAATTACGCAAATATCTTTGCAGGCCTAAGCAATGGTAACTCAACAAACTTAAGTTTAAAACTTACTTTGCTTAGAAACTCTGCGGGTCCAAATCCTATTTTTCCTACAAGTGGATCAAACGTATTGTTGAGCGGACAATTTACATTACCTTATTCTCTGCTTGGTATAACATCAGGTGCAGAAAACCAATATAAATTGCCAGAGTTTCATAAATGGCGGTTTAACAGTGAGTGGTATGTACCAATTGGACGTGCAAGAGGTGCTGATAAAAACAAGCAGTTTATTTTAAAAGCGGCTGCTAAATATGGCTTCATTGGTAAATACAATCCAAATTTACAGGTATCACCTTTTGAGCGTTTCCAGGTTGGGGATGCGGGTTTAAGTAATACCACTGCATTATTAGGATACGATATTATAGCGCACAGAGGTTACCCGGTGTACAGCAATTCAGACCCAAAAATAAACCCTGACGGTGTAACACAACAGCAATATTTTACCATTTTTAATAAATATACAATGGAGCTTAGGTATCCGTTCAGCACATCTGCAAGCAGTACAATTTATGGACTTACATTTTTTGAAGCTGCGAATGGCTGGTATAAATTTAAAGATTACAACCCTTTCAAACTACGCCGCAGTGCCGGTGTTGGTATGCGTTTCTTTTTACCAATGTTTGGTTTACTTGGTTTTGATTATGGTATTGGCTTTGATAGATACAACCAAAATACAGGTATAAAAGGCGCAGCGAAATTTACATTTATGTTAGGTCAGGAACCTGAATAGAATGAGTCCTAAATATTGGAAACAATATGTTTGTCAAAAGATAATAAATACAACATGAAAACAATACTTTTCGCATTTTTATTTTCGTTGGCAGCTCTTGCAGTAAATGCACAGCGCTATGCTATTATAGATTCTAAATATATTTTAGATAAAGTGCCCGAATATAAAGAAGCGCAAAAGAAACTTGATAATTTTAGTGAGCTATGGCAAAAAGAACTTGACCAGCGACAAACTGCAATGGATAAAATGTACAAGGATTATGATGCAGAACAGGTTATGCTCACAGAGGTTTTGAAGAAAAAAAGAGAAGACGAACTGTATAATAAAGAAAGAGAATTGCGTGACCTACAAAAAAAGCGTTTTGGTTTTGAAGGAGATCTTTTTAAAAAAAGGCAGGAGTTGATAAAACCAATACAGGACAGAGTTTACAACGCTGTACAGAAACTTGCAGTTGAAAAACTTTATGATTTTATATTGGATAAAAGTGAAGGAATTACTGTTATATTTGCCGATCCAAAGCTGGATAAAAGCGATGATGTGCTTAGAAATATGGGTGTTAAATAAAAAAAAATCAATTTGCATAATGCAGCATTTTTATAAAAAAAATGCACTTCAATAATAACCAACTAAAGAAAACAATTTAAAAAGTAAAATGAAAAAATTATTATTCGTAGCAGGAATGGCGCTAAGTATTTTCACTGCAGGAGCACAGAACAAAATGGGTTACATTAATACAAATGAATTAATTAGCTCCATGCCTGAAGCTGCAAAAGCACAGACAGAACTACAAGAATTTCAGGTTGGTTTAGGACAACAGTACCAAGATCTTTCATCTGAATTAAATAGAAAAGATAGTGCCTTCGTAAAAGATTCTGTAAAACTTTCTGCAAGTATGAAAGAAATTAAGAGAAAAGAATTAATAGAGCTTTATCAAAAAGTTCAAGGTTACCAACAATCAAGTCAAGAAGAATACCAGGCAAAAGAAAATGAAAAAATTGCGCCTATAAAAGAGAAAGCTTTAACCGCTATAAGCACTGTGGCAAAAGAGAATGGCTATGCTTATATTTTTAATGAAGATAATTTGTTGGTTAAACCTACGGGAGATAACATTTTACAACTTGTAAGGAATAAATTAGGCATTAAAGATGCCAAACCTTTTGTAAAGCCAGCTGCAGGTGGTGTAAAAAGACCATAATTTTTTAAGTAGCAGAGAATTAAAAAACCCGATGCAGATTGCATCGGGTTTTTTAATTCTCTGCTTTTAAAATTAGTTTTAATTATACTATCCTTCTCAATATCTTAAAAAATTTGTACGAAATTGATAGAAAGAAAACAAAGAAAAATTACTGTTAAAACATAAACAATGTTTGTGATTTCTAAAGAAAATTTGTTTCTTGTAAAATCTACTGCAGACATTATCAGAAACCGCGAGCCTGAAAGGCTAATAATTTAAACCATTTAACACGATCCATAATTCCCAAAAATAACTTTGAAAACTTAAATTTATTTTAGCAGACTATCATTCTATTTTAAATATAATTTTCTGCAAACAAATACAGCTAAAACTACACCCACACTATCAGCAGCCCAATCCAATAAATCAAAACTCCTGCCCGGTATAAAAAACTTTTGAATAAATTCTGTTGTCAACCCCCAAATACTTATGGATATTGCAATTTTAATTATAAAAGACCATTTGTTTATTCGAGTCATATCACTTTTGCAAAATGGTATCATAAACAAAAATGCCAGTACAGAGAACATGCCCACATGTACCCATTTATCAAAATAAATAGCCGACATCCAATCACCTACTTTAGGCAAATCATCGCCCGGCAAACAAATTAAAATCAGCACCAAAAAAAACCAGGCTATGCCTGGTAAAAATTTTTTTAAATTAATCATTGTTTGATCTTGTAGTATTATGCAACCAGTTTTTCATAATCTTCTGCACCCATCAATTTTTCTATATCAGCAGGGTTGTCAATTTTTACTTTTACCATCCACCCTTCTCCATAGGGATCGCTATTTACAAATTCAGGATTTGCTTCTAATGCCGGATTTACTTCTATGATAGTACCTGCTGCGGGCAAAAAAAGATCACTAACAGTTTTAACTGCCTCTACAGTTCCAAAAACATCTTCGGCGCTTAAAGCTTTCCCTGTACTGTTTATGTCTACATACACAATATCGCCTAATTCACCCTGAGCAAATGCAGTGATCCCAATAGTAGCTACATCGCCATCTAAACTAATCCATTCGTGATCTTTTGTGTATTTTAAATTTTGCGGATAACTCATTATGATTTGTTTTTTTATGAATTTAATTATTTAATTATCTAATCTCATTTTAAAGTTTCAAAATCGTTACTTCATTATTTTACTACTTCCATCTTCATTCTTATATCACCAATCGGTCTGTCTCCCGGTGCTTTGGGCGCACTCGCAATTTTATCGACAACTTCCAAACCCGAAATCACTTCACCAAAAACGGTATAGTTTTGATCGAGCATTGCAGTGCCTCCAATCTTTTTATAAATATTTCTTTGTAGTAAAGTGTACTTGCTTCCAATTCGCTGTTCCATCATATCAAGTTCTGCATCACTTAAAGGTTTGCCTTGTACAATATAAAACTGACATGCGCTGCTTGCTTTTTCAGGATTTCCATCTCTGGCTGCAGCCAAAACGCCTTTTTTATGATATAAACTTTTTTTAAATTCTGCAGGTATTCTCGCCATATTATCTCCGCCATTGCCAAGCATCATTCCTGCTGCCGCATTTTTACTGTTTGGATCTCCGCCCTGTATCATAAAACCCTGTATAATTCTATGAAATAAAAGGCTATCATAAAAACCTTCTTTAACCAATTTTACAAAATTATCTCTATGCAGTGGTGTTGAGTCGTAGAGTTTCACAATCATTGTTCCACTGTCGGTTGTAATTTTTACTTTTACTGATTTATCAATTGAAGGTGAAACAGTAGGCTTTTTTGTTTTACTGACAACAACAGATTTTTTCTTTACAACCTTTTTTGGAACTACTTTTTTTGGAACGGGTTTTTTAGCAACCTGCGCAAACATGTCACCAGCAAAAAATAAAGAAAAACAAAACAATAAAAACTGGAGTTTTTTCATCAATACAATTTTAAATAAATTTTTGATTTTGAAAGTACAATAATACATGATCTTTTAAAAGATCTTCCTGATGGTTTAAAAATAAATCGGGTAACGCTTTTAATTGTGTAAAATGGGGCCAACCTTCTTCATCCAATCCATCGTTTATATAATAACCACTGGCAGATAAAATTGTACAAATGGCGATATGCATTAAATCCTGCTTCTGCTCTTTGCTAAATGCCTGTGGGCCCTGTCCAAGTTCCTGCACACCAATTAAAAGCAACACGCCATTCATATCCGGCTTTATACCAAAATGTTCTTTAAGTTTAATACGGAGCTTAAGCCAGCGTACCTGTAAGTCTTCTTCCACGTGTTGCATTGCACAAATGTAGCATTTATGCTTTTCCCGTTTATATTTGCAACAGTTAAATAGAAAATAAAAGAATGTTACAGATAAATTATATAAAGCAATTTCCGGAAATTGTGAAGGAAAGGCTGGCGGTTAAACATTTTAAAAACATTAATCTTATAGATGAAATTATAGCCATAGATGAAGAAATTAGAAAACAAAAAGCGGTAACCGAAAACCTACAGGCGCTTATAAATACAACATCCAAAGAAATTGGGGCCTTAATGGCAAAAGGAAATGCTGATGAAGCAACAGGCAAACGCAATAATGTAGCTGATTGGAAAGAAAGTTTAGCCGGTGGAAAAATAATTTTGCAACAACTTGAAGAAGATTTTACCAATAAGATTTTATTACTGCCAAACCTTCCACATACATCTGTACCCGAAGGAAAATCACCTGAAGAAAATGTAACTGTACTTACAGGCGGAACGCTGCCCAATTTACCCGAAAATGCAAAACCACATTGGGAAATTATCAAAGATTACGATCTTATAAATTTTGAAACAGGCGCAAAACTTGCCGGTAGTGGCTTTCCGGTTTATAAAGGCAAAGGTGCAAAATTACAACGGGCACTTATTCAATATTTTTTAGATTATAATATAGCTGCCGGATACACCGAATATATGCCGCCATTGATGGTAAATGCTGCAACAGCTTATGGAACAGGAAGTTTACCTGATAAAGAAGGACAAATGTACCATGTTACAGCAGATGAACTTTACCTTATACCAACGGCTGAAGTACCTGTTACAAATATTTACAGCAATGAAATAATAAAGGAAATTGATATACCCATAAAAATGACTGCATACACACCTTGCTTTCGCCGTGAAGCAGGCAGTTTCGGTAGTGATGTACGTGGTTTAAACAGGGTTCACCAATTTGATAAAGTCGAAATTATTCAGTTGGCACATCCTCAAAAAAGTTACGACGTTTTAGAAGAAATGGTAAACCATATTGAAAGACTTTTACAATTTTTAGAACTACCATACCGCATTTTAAAATTGTGCGGCGGCGATATGAGTTTTACCTCTGCACTTACATACGATTTTGAAGTTTTTTCAGCCGCACAAAAAAAATGGCTGGAGGTAAGCTCTGTAAGTAATTTTGAAACTTTTCAAACCAACAGAATGAAAATTCGTTACAAGGATGAAGATGGAAAAACGCAGTTGCTGCATTCCTTAAACGGCTCAAGCCTTGCACTGCCACGTATTGTTGCAGCATTATTAGAAAACAACCAGCAGGAAGATGGAATACACTTACCAAAAGTTTTACACCAGTATTTTGGCGCAGCTAAAATTGAAAAATAATATTTTTTAAATCTCTATAATTAAAGCCCTTTTTAAAATCTAAAAAGGGTTTTTTATTTAACTTAAAGGGAGTATTTATAATAGTTTATTAAACATTTTTACAAAAGTCAGGTCATAACTTCAGTACACATAAATATTTAAAAATGGCTTCCTCTACTCGTTTAAAAAATCAGCATTTATTGTGGCGTGCAGGCTTTGGGCCAATGGCTGAAAATGTTGCAGAATTAAATGAAATAAGCACAAAAGATCTTTGGAAAAAATTAATAGATTCCTCTACCGAAACGCCACAAAAGATTGATATAGCAGCTAATCCTTTTGAAGATAAAACCATGATGAATGTTGATGGGACTATAATGGAATATTCAAAACTGGATGCAGATAAAAAAAGAGCAGTAGCAAAACAGGGAAGAGAAGATTTGAAGGATATGAATATTACATGGCTCAATTTAATGATCAACAGTAAGGCGCAGTTGAGAGAAAAAATGAGTTTTTTCTGGCATGGGCATTTTGCGTGTAGAAGTAACAATGCCTACTTTTCGCAGAATCTTGTAAATATCGTAAGATCCAATGCACTAGGAAATTTTGGAGAAATGCTTAAGGCTGTAAGTAAAACTCCTGCTATGCTGCAGTTTTTAAACAACCAGCAAAACAGAAAAGGAAAACCTAACGAAAATTTTGGCAGAGAAGTGATGGAATTGTTTACATTAGGCAGAGGAAACTATACCGAAAAAGATGTAAAGGAAGCCGCAAGATCTTTTACTGGATGGGGTTTTGATAAAACCGGTGAGTTTGTTTTTAGAAAATCTGTGCATGATGATGGAGAAAAATCTTTTATGGGGCAAAAAGGAAATTTTGATGGTGATGACATTTTAAATATCCTTTTAAAAAAACCGGAAACCGCCACTTTCATTACAAAAAAAATATACCGCTATTTTGTAAATGAAAATATAGATGAAACTAAAATAAAATATTTAAGCAGCCGTTTTTTAAAAAACGACTACGACATAGCAAAATTGCTGGAAGATATTTATACAAGTGAGTGGTTTTACGAGCCACAAAATATTGGCAATAAAATTAAATCTCCCATCGAATTATTAGCAGGTATTAGAAGGTATTTACCGCTTACACTTGATAATGATGATGCACAATTATTATTTGAAAAAGTTTTGGGACAAATACTTTTTTATCCACCAAATGTCGCAGGTTGGGCCGGTGGCAAAAGCTGGATCGACAGCAGCACTTTAATGGTTCGCTTGCAAATACCACAGGTTTTAAGTTCAAAAGATTTACTTGACATCAGGCCAAAAACCGACGATGATGTAAACATGGGAATGTCAGAAGAAAAAAGGATAAAGCTTGGAAAAAAAAATGTTTATTCAGCAAGTGGTGCGAGTGCTACTATTGACTGGGATATAATAAGTAAAATATTTCAAAATACAGCAAGGCCTAAATTATCGCAAGCCATTATTGATTCTTTGTTACAGACAAAAGGTAGAATTGATAGTTCCTTGCTTTCTAATTATTTAAACAATGAAAGCAGAGAAAGTTTTATTAAAAGTGTAGTTATTAATGTTATGAGTACCCCGGAGTATCAATTGTGCTAAGGAAGTTGTGAGACACAATAAGCAAGACAAAAGATGAAAGACAAAAGATGCTATACACAATATAAAACTCAGACTTACATTAGCGACTAACTCGTAACCTCCAACCCGCAACTCGCAACTTAAAAAATATACCATGCATTTCAAACGCAGAGAATTTTTACAGATTGGCTCGCTGGCAACAGCATCGTTGATGATGCCTAAATTTTTAAAGGCATTTGAAAAACCTGCCATGGTACCTGCAGGTAATAAAGTGGTGGTAGTGCTACAATTTAGTGGAGGTAATGATGGTTTAAATACTGTAATACCTTTTGGCAACGATATTTATTACAGAGAAAGACAAGTAATTGGAATAAAGAAAGAAGACGCATTATCGCTTACAGATGCAGCCGGTCTTCACCCATCACTCGAAGCATTTAAAGGTTTATATGACGAAGGAAATTTGGGTATTATGAATGCAGTAGGTTATCCCAACCCTGATAGATCACATTTTAGAAGTATGGATATATGGCAAAGTGCAAGTGGCAGCAACGAATATGTAAATACAGGATGGATAGGCCGATACTTAGATGCTCAATGTAAAGGTTGTGACAAACCTACACAGGCATTGGAGCTGGATGATACCTTGAGCCTTGCTTTAAAAGGGAATAACAACAAAGGGCTGGCATTTAAAGATCCACGAAAATTATACAATACCAGCAACGAAAAGTTTTATAAAGATATAAATGCAGCGCATCCAAAAACAGAAGAAACGGTTGATTATTTGTACAAAACGATGAGTGAAACATTGAGCAGTGCTGACTATATTTTTAAGCAAAGCAAAATGAATCCAACAACACAAAGCTATCCTGCTACAGAACTAGGGAAGAATTTAAAAACAATTGCTTCACTGATTATGTCTGATATAAATACGAAGGTTTATTATGTATCTCTCGGCAGTTTTGACACCCACGTAAACCAGGCGCAACAGCAAAAAAAATTATTTGATGAATTGAACGGTGCAGTAAAAGCATTTACTACAGATCTTAAAAGCAACAACAGATTTAATGATGTACTTATGATGACATTTTCTGAATTTGGCCGCAGGGTTTCTCAAAATGCAAGTAATGGTACTGACCATGGCACAGCAAATAATATGTTCTTTATTAGTGGGGGGTTAAAACAAAAAGGATTGTTGAATGAAATGCCAGATCTTTTAAATTTAAATGATGGCGATCTAAAACATACGATAGATTTTAAAAATGTTTATGCAACCGTTTTAGATAATTGGCTTGGTGTAAATGATAAAAATATTTTAGGGGGAAGTTATGAGAAGATGAATTTTATTTGATTGGTTTAAATAAGAAAGGCAATCAACTTATTGATCGCCTTTCTTATTATTTTAAAACATCATTTTATTCCGTGCATCATTTTCTTTAAAAGTGGAGTAAGCGCAAAAAGCACAATAGATGCAATTCCGCACAGTACAACAAACACCATAAAGAATTGAAATAAGTTATGTATCTCCACTCCTGCAAAAGATGGGTTAACAGCACTGATTTTCTTTTCGGTTAATAAGCGAATTTGGTCTGCAGTTGGAACTATTTTTTTATCCAGTATCCCCTGTAGATTTATTCCCATTTTTGTTGATTCAGTAAACTGTTCTCCTGTTGCTGGTAGTATTGATCCTAAAGTTCCTGCAAGTGCATAACCGGAGGCATTAGATAAAAAGAAAACACCATAAAGTAAAGATGAAAATCTTTTTGGTGCAAGTTTACCAACCAAAGAAAGCCCTATAGGCGATAAGCATAATTCACCAAAAGTTTGTATTAAATAAAGTAGAATAAGCCATTTAACAGCAAGCAAACCGGTATTCCCTAAATCTTTTACATTGTATGCTATAATAAAATAACTTAAAGCAATTAAAGCCAGCCCCATTGCTTGTTTAGCAGGTGATATTGGTTCTTTGCCTTTGGCCCTTAATTTATCCCATAAAATACTGAATGGAATAGCAAAGGCAACCACAAATATTCCATTAAAAATCTGCACCATAGATGGCGGCATATTCCACCCAAAGAAATTACGATCGGTCTGGTTATCTGCAATAAAAGTTAAGGAAGAACCAGCCTGTTCAAAAGCAGCCCAAAAGAAAATAATAAAAAACGAAACAATATAAATTACTAAAATTCTGTCTCTTTCAATTTTAGTTATTGATCCATCTGAAATTATTAGACCTGCTAATGTAAGACCACTTCCATAAATGATAGAGTAGATAATATTCTGTCCAAAAATATAATGAAAAACTAACCCTAATACAATAAATGAAACAGATGCTATTATCAAAGACGTATTTGAAAAAGATGCTTTTTGAGCTTCCCCTTCCTCATAATCAGAAGCATCGTTTTTTGATGGTAAACCGCCTATTGGTCGCCCTTCAGGATTAACAACATATTTATCTTTAAGAAAAAAGAAAGTTGTTGTACCAATCAGCATAGCAATAGATGCAGCCAGATATCCCCATTTAAAAGCATGAATATCCCTAACACCATTTACTACAACATCTCCGATTAACGGACAAATCAACTGGCCCAAAAATGCTCCAATATTTATACCCATGTAAAAAATTGTAAAGGCAGTATCCAATTTATTTTTTTCTTCTTTTGGATAAAGACTGCTAACCATTGATGAAATATTTGGTTTGAAAAATCCGTTTCCAAATATGATAATACCAAGAGCTACATACAAGAGTGTTTTAGCAAGTTCAAGATCTGAACTAAAAATAGATGCACTAAAAAAAAGCAGCATTTGGCCAACAGCCATCATTAAACCACCAAGCATAATACATAACCTGTTTCCTAAAAAACGATCAGCAATAAAACCACCTAACATAGGCGTCAAATAACACAAGCCCAAAAATCCTCCATAAATAATGGACGATTGCTCCTTACTCATCATAAGCGCATTCACAATAAAAAGCGTAAGAATAGTTCGCATTCCGTAGAAATTAAATCGCTCCCACATCTCAGTACCGAATAATACCCATAACCCTTTGGGGTGTCTTGGCTTTATTGTTTGTTCTATCATAATTGCTGTTTTGTTTCTTTAAAATAAATAATTCAATACCCAAAATAAGTAATTCTTTTTATTATTTACCAAATCAGTAATGACCGATGATGATTTACCATTTTTTAAATTTATAGTATCTTCTTAGTGCCTCATCATATTTATACTTTTTTACAGTAAACTATTTCTATATTTATTCTACAACATTTTTTATGGACGTACAATTAAGTCTTGAAGAAATTCAAAATTTTAAAGGAAAATACCCTAAGCAACTTTGGTATCTGTTTTTTTCTGAAATGTGGGAGCGCTTTTGTTTTTATGGTATGCGTGGCATGCTTACATATTTTATGGTAACGCAGTTAATGATGAAAGATGAACAGGCTAACCTGCAATACGGCGCCACACAGGCTTTCGTTTATGCGTTTACTTTTATTGGAGGCTTGTTTGCAGATAAAATTTTAGGCTTTAGAAAATCTTTATTTTGGGGTGGAATTTTAATGATCGTTGGAAGTGCTATTTTAGCAATAGACCCAAAAGAATTTTTCTTTTTAGGTATCAGTTTTACAATTGTAGGTACCGGTTTTTTTAAACCAAATATTTCTACAATGGTTGGTACGCTGTATAAAAAAAATGATGAAAGAAGAGATGCAGGGTTTTCACTATTTTATTCAGGAATTAATATTGGCGCATTGTTGGGTGGATATGCATGTATTGCAATAGGTAAAAATTATTCCTGGAATCTGGCTTTTGGTCTTGCAGGAATTGTAATGATCATCAGCCTTGTTACTTTCCTATTCACTCAAAAATCATTAGGTCCTATTGGTTTGCCTCCCGGTAATGAAACCAATATATCAGTTGAAAATGGTACAACTTTTAAAACCAATAAAAAGCCATGGCATACCTACGCCGTTTTTGCCGGGTCACTTTTAGTAGTTCCGATAATAATGCAGATGGTTGCAAAAACAGAATATACAGACTATTTTATGTACACTATCGGTCCGTTAACACTTATCTATCTTTTTTACGAAATGTCAAAATTCGATAAAGAGGCAAGAAGAAAATTACTGGCTGCTTTGGTTTTTATTGTGTTCTCTATTTTATTCTGGGCGTTTTTTGAGCAAAGTGGCGGGTCGTTAAGTTTGTTTGCAGCCAATAATTTAGATAATAAAATATTAGGCTCCGTTACGCTTGACCCCAATGGTGTAAACAATGCAGCCAACTCTTTATTCGTAGTAATATTTGCACCATTATTTGGAATTGTTTGGATAGCAATGGCAAGAAAAAAAATAGAACCTAACACCGTTGTAAAATTCGGTTTAGGTTTTTTATTTTTAGCAGGAGCATTTTATATTTTTTATGCAACACGTTTTTTTGCAAGTGTAAGCGGCATCGCATCGCTTGATGTATTTACCCTCGCTTACCTGGTAATAACTTTTGGCGAATTGTGTTTATCGCCGATTGGTCTTTCCATCATGACAAAATTATCACCTGTAAAATTACAGGGTGTTATGATGGGTATGTGGTTTTTAGCCAGTGCTTACGGGCAGTATGTTGCAGGGCTTTTAGGTGCAGGATTATCATCAGCCGGACAAAATGATACAGCATTACAAAAGTTAATTACTTACACAGATGGTTACAAACAATTGGCAGTTTATGCACTCATTGCAGGAATAGTTTTATTAATAATTTCACCTCTCGTAAAAAAATTAATGGGCGATGTGAAATAATAATGATCAAATTATTATTTAGAGTTTTTAAAATTTCTGTAAATATATTTATGCTTTTATTATTACCAAAATTATCAAATGAACATCCTAATTATTGGTTCTGGAGGTCGTGAGCACGCTTTTGCATGGAAAATAAAACAGAGTCCTCTTTGTAACAGTTTATTTATTGCACCAGGTAATACCGGCACTGCTTTGTTTGGCACTAATCTTTCTATTGCTATTGCTGATTTTGAAAATCTTGCAGCAGCAGCATTAGAAAATAAAATAGATTTAATTTTAGTTGGTCCGGAAGAACCACTTGTAAAAGGTATCACAGATTTCTTTAAAAATAATGAGCTTACAAAACACATACAAATAATTGGCCCTTCTAAGCAAGCAGCAAAGTTGGAAGGCAGTAAAGCTTTTGCAAAAGATTTTATGACCCGACATAAAATTCCTACTGCCAAATACAAAGAATTTACCATAAATGATTTTGATGCAGGTATTAAATATTTAGATGAACATATATACCCCGTTGTTTTAAAAGCTGATGGTTTGGCTGCTGGAAAAGGTGTGATTATTTGTAATACAGTATTGGAGGCAAGAGCAGAATTTGAATTAATGTTGGTGCGCTCAAAATTTGGCGAAGCCGGAAAAAAGGTGGTGGTAGAAGATTTTTTAGAAGGGATAGAATTAAGTGTATTTGTATTGACAGATGGAGTTGATTATGTACTGTTGCCGGAAGCTAAAGATTATAAAAAAATAGGTAAAGGCGATACAGGATTAAATACAGGTGGAATGGGAGCAGTTAGTCCCGTGCCCATTTTAACGGAAGAATTAAAACAAAAAATAATTAATCAAATTGTTGAACCAACGATTAATGGGCTGCAAAAAGACGCCCTTAATTACAAAGGTTTTGTTTTTATTGGTTTAATGATAAATAAAAATGAACCTATGGTGATAGAGTATAATTGCCGGATGGGAGATCCTGAAACAGAAGTTGTTTTACCACGATTAAAAAATGACATGGTTGAATTGTTAGTAGCAACTTCAAACAAAACTTTAAAAAAACAAATAATTGAAACAGATGTGCGCTCTGCAGTTGCAATTGTAGCGGTAAGCGGCGGCTATCCAGGCGATTTTAAGAAAAACATTATCATAAATGGTTTAGACTCCTATCATTTACCCGATAGTTTTCTTTTTCATGCGGGTACTTTACAAAAAGAAAATGAGATTGTTACAAATGGCGGAAGAGTACTTGTAGCTGTTTCTTTTGGGGAAAATATAAAAGAAGCCGCAGAACATTCTGATTATTTGTTGCAGCAGATTCGTTTTGAAGATATGTTATACAGAGACGATATAGGATTTGAATTCGTTTAATGCTGATAATAAATTAGTACAAATTCTACAAGAAAATAATTACTAAAAAAACACAATAATTATTGACATAATTATTTTTTTGGTTTCCTTTAACACAAAACTAAACATATTAGCAAAGCCTTTATTGGTATAGGTTTGACGATTTTTTCACGCTAAAATAAATTTAATAAAAAACAGTTTTCATTGTTGTAAAGTCAATTATTTATATCAACTTTGTTTGGATTCCTTTAACTACATTAGCACAAAAAAAATGGGCCTTTTTAATTTTTTTACACAAGAAATTGCCATAGATCTTGGTACTGCAAATACCTTAATTATACACAACGATGAAGTGGTTGTAAATGAACCTTCCATTGTAGCTTTAGATAGAAACAATCCTAAATTATTATTAGCTGTGGGTAAAAAAGCATTGATGATGCATGAAAAAACCCACGAAAGCATAAGAACAGTAAGACCACTTCGGGATGGTGTGATAGCAGATTTTAATGCGGCTGAATTAATGATCAGAGAACTGATTAAAATGGTATATCCAAAAAAACCATGGATAGCACCAAGTTGGAGAATGATGATTTGCATACCAAGCAGCATAACAGAGGTTGAAAAACGTGCT
>JANXTG010000183.1 GCA_025352525.1 Ferruginibacter sp. | reverse complement strand
GTAATAATAGAAGCCAGACAGTTTTTCATATTGTCTTTATTACATTTCCCGGGGTACTATAATTTCATCGCCCTGATACTGATAAATAATTCCATTGTGCTCAATTAATGCCAGTGAAAAATCGTAAATAAATTCTCTTATAAATAAAAAATAATTTTGGTGCCAAAGTTTTTCTGCAATGGGAGTGGAATCTTTTAAATCTATAAACATAATTATACGATTTTCAATTCTGGGTTTTATATATTTCCCTGCAATTATATCCAAAAGAACACCCAGTGCATATTTATCATTTATTTCAAGATAAAGCTGGGTTATGGCAAATGAAATAAGCCAGTACAAAATTCTTCTTAAAAGCCAGTTATCGGTAATTGTATAATGATAAAAATCATAAAGCCTTTTTCTTAAATTCAAATTTTCAACAAAAATATTATCTGCCAGATGCGACAAAAAATTCATTGTTAAAGCAGCAAAAAGCAGAATAAGCGTTTTAACAAAAAAATTAAACAGAATTGGGCGGACTTTAAAAATATTTCTTAAAGTATTTACAAAAAGATAGCCCATTATACCACTCATTAAAAACACCAGCAATTCTCTTGTTATTATAGATTTAGTACGGTTTTGTGTAGCATTATGATTAAGAATTGTGAAAATGCTGTCAATTAAAGTCCAGAATAATGCAATAAATATTTCCCGCCTTATTCGGTATTTTTTTATTCCCTGAAAAATGGAAAATCTGGAAGTTGATGTTCACATGGTAGTTGTTTCGGGTAATCTTAAATGCCATTTTGTGCATTATATGCAACATTCAAAATCTGTTGGCAAAACTCCTCACCTTTAGTTAAAAAGAATTTGGTATGATTTGGTATTATCCTGCCCTTGTAATCGAAAGTTGTAAATTAATCTTTGTCTAATACTAGTTCATAATATCTATACAAATTTCAATTCCTTTTCTGAGATTTCTTGTGATAAAATCTGCTAAATCACAAGCAAATATCGAATATTTATAATCCCAAATTAAATAATCCGGTATGGCAAAATATTTGTCAACCAATCTTTTTACAATAATACCTTCCCTTATTTTCGTACACAACAATCAGACAATATATTCTTCTGTCATTAAATTCGACTGTAACAAAAGCCGAACTTACTTTGTATAATACATTTCTAAATAAAGCTTTTCAAAATTATTTACATTGATTATTATTTTGATCATTAGCAGATATTAACGGTGCTTAAAATAAAGTAATATAATTTTAGTGAGTGAATTTTCTTTTTACAAGAATAATTTTTAAATAAACTTTTATACAAAGTAAATTTATCAGTAAATATCTCCGATAAACAACATTGCTTACTAATTAAAATGGAGACCCTGCACTGTTTTTAATTACAGTTTCAGCAGGCGCACTGTTAAAAATTACAGCAATACTGAAAGCAACAACAGATGCTATGATACCAAGCATAAAAATATTATAAGCTAATCTTATAAGCTTATATTTTTTTCCTAAAACCTTACCTAAATGAAAAATATCCTGAACAATAGAAGTGTATAAATAATCTAAATCCTTCATCATTGTACGCATAGCAGTTTCGTATTGCGGATATGACATTTTATGAAAGTTTTCAAAAGGAGATTGGTTTTTTTATTAACGACATCTACATCTTCAAAAGTTCCTGTATTTAATTTGGGTCTCGTTGCCAAAATTGCTACAATGATAGTTACTCCAGAAAATGCAAGAAATATAATTGTAGGTATAGTAAGATATGGATCTGTGTGAAGTTTTCTTAACAGCACAGAAAGTATAACAGAGGATATGATTGCATGTACAGAAATAAGAATATTGGCTTTACTGTCTGCCATTTCACTCAACTGCACATGATTTGACGAGGTTAAGCGCAACATGGTTTGCATGCCTTTTATGGTACCATCTTTTTCTGTGATTTCTTTTTCAGCTGAGTTTTGCTTAGTTACCTTTTTGCTTTGTTTTTTTAGCTTTTGAATAATTTCTTTTTTTACATCACTCAGTATTTCTCTACAATAAGTTGTATAATATTTATGCCCTGATAATAATTTTAAAGTTGTTTCATCAAAAGCGATTAAAGTAAGTTTTAAAGCACTTAAATTAGTTACTTCTACAAATGCATGTTTGTTTGTTATTTTAAATTCTTTTTTACTTCCAAATTGATATGTGTCAGCATCACAAAGAATTTCAGAATTTAAATCAAGCCGATTTCAGGGAGCCCATGTAAATAAAATACAGACTTCAATTTTATTAATAATATCCCCGTTTATTTTTTGCTCCAGCATAAACTCCTTCATTAATTCAATACTTTTAAACTCATGATTTTCGGGTTTATCAAGCAAATAACCCGTATCGTGAAACTATGCTGCTATAGAAACGATCATCATATCTTCTTCGCTAATATTATAATGCACTGCTATTTCATTTACCTTTCTTACAACTGTTTCAGTATGATCAAGGTTATGAAATACTAGATGCGCAGGCTGCAGTCTACGAAACATTTCTGTAACGTATCTTATGTTGCTTTATATAAAGATGTGTAAGATGCCATGAAATATTTTTTAAAATGTCAGATTAAATTTAGTTCCAAATGAAAAATTAAATAAACGCTCTTCTTTTGAAACTGCAACCGTAGCAGTTATAGCAATTAAATTAAATGGAATAAAGTAAAAACCTCCACCAAATGAATTGTGCCATTTTTTTGAGTTTTCATTATCCTGCCATACCCTTCCAAAATCTGCAAAGCCTAATATACCTACATCTCCCGGGAGCACAAACGATTTAGATTTAAAAATCTTACATCTTAATTCACCGCTTCCGTAGGCCATAGCTTTCCCCGAAAAACGATTCCTTCTGTAACCTCTTAAATAATTTTGTACGCCAAGCGATTTTGCCTGAAAAAATTCAAAATTGTTTGAAAAGATTCTTGCGCCACCAAATCTTAAAACGCCTGATACTTTGCTGAGATCAGATATAGAGGCATAGATCGTCATATCTGATTCAATATCTGTAATTGAATTGGAATATTTATTTAGACCTTTAAGAGAAGATAAAGTAGTAAACCATGTAATTCCTCTGGTTGGAAAAATTTCATTATTGATGTAATTTATATCAAGTTTTACTTTACCACCCAGATATTCTTTGGCCGTATACAAACCCATAGAATCTCTTCCAACAGAAGATGGAACTGAAAGAATTCTATTTTTATTATCTGCAACATCATTCCAATAACGGTAGTAAGAAGGCCCAACAGAAACTTGAAAAATATCGTTGAATCTTTTTCTTACAGCAACGTTAAATGAACCAAATTTATACCTTGTCCTATAGTAAGATAATGGTAAATTTTTATTATAATTTGACTGATTGCCATAGCCAAAAAAATTTGTAAGTGTGGGAATTTGAAGTTCACCATTAATAACTAAATCATTTTTTAGAACAACATTATTGAATATACCTTCATATTTTACCTGAAATGCCCCTCGGGTAATTGCCGCCAAAGTAGTAAGCTTTTGAAAACTAGCATATGGGTCTTTTCTAAACCCGTATTTTTTTGAAGAAAATCCCACACCTAATAAAATTTTATCTTCTGCATTGAATCCAAAATTTATTTGAGGAAAAATAAATTTATCATATTGAAACCCTGTATTTTTAAATTCCAGAACGCTTGGATTTTTTGAAAACATTTTTTCTGTTCTCCGGGATTTTTCAATTACATTTTTTTCAGTAGATAGATCATACAATGTTTTTTTTATATTTCCACCTAAGTAAAAAGAATCATTTCCTTTACCTCCCACAATTCTCAGTTTTATGCGGGATGAAACATTATCATCTACAACAAACTTATCGTTTCCGTTAAGGCCGTAAATAACCAGTTCTTTTGTTTCTTTGTGTGTAAAAGTTCTTTGGTAATTTAATGAAGTTGTATCACCATCTTTATTTTTATTATACACACTTAATTTTATTCCTCCATTATCGTTTTGTATGTGAAAATAATCAGCTTCATTGCTTCCGGTTACAGTTACACCCCTGGCTAAAAAGTTGTAATATTTCATAGCCTGTTTTGGTAAATCATCTCTTCTGCTCATCAATTTTTGAGCTGTAAAAGTTGAATCGAACTGCTTTATTTCTGGTGGATATTTAGAAGCAGCCATTTTAATAACTTCATTATTTACATTGTATACAAAACTATCAGAAATTGATTTCCACTGTTCCTTACTTAACCCGTTCATAAAAGTTCTGTCAAAATCTTTTGCAACGAAATTTAAGCCATTAATATTTTTTATTTTAGATTTAAACCCCTGCAAAAAAGGCATTGAATTATTGGAAAGATATTTTAGCAATAAACCGTTAGAATTAAAATATGCCTGATCTCTGTCTTTAGGTACCGGATAATAAACTTTACCTTTTCCTGTATCTTTTGTTCCCCATCTCCACTGGTCAGCGTGTCTGTCAAAATCACCAATGAGCATATCCAGCAATCTTGCTTTTAAAACCGCACGTTGATCTATGTGATGATCATTCTGTTCAAATAATTTGTTGATGATGGCATTGGTACTTTTTGTATCTGTTTCATCAGGTATTGGCTGCTTTTCTTCCAGCATACAAACGGTATTTTTAAAAACGGGTCTATAGTACCCAAACGCAGGATCATCAGGCACAAAGAAAAATTGTGGATTAGCAGCAGGAACACCCGCTGCTTTGGCAAGTACAGATATGGTTAGCGGTGCATAAGGATTACTGGCACTTATTACATCTACTACGATTGCCTGCCCAATGTTTCCTCTTAAATTTTCAGGAACAGCTTTTTCAGGATCTCTATCAATTGTGCGAAGTGTCCATTCTTTTCCGTTTTTATCTTCAAGTTTTAAAGATTTTGTCTGCTTGCCACCGCCGATGCCTTTAATGGTAAATCCGCCTTTTTCTTTTCGTAAATTAAAAACTTTAAACTGCACAGGCGTATTCCATTCCCTTCTATAATTTACTCCGAGCAATGCATCTTTTAATTTCTTTTCATTTTTATACTTATCGCTTGCTGATATAACTGCACTGTCTTTAAAAATAAATTCAGGAACTCTTGTGGTATCTGATAATCCTTTCAGCGCTTTTACTTTTGAAAAATCAAGTATATTTTGTGTAAATACTTCTTTTACATTATCTCCGTCAACGTTATAAAATGTAGATCTTACAGATTTATTTTTTAAAACATCCAATGTAACAAAACCATAATCACCTGATGCAAAAACTGTATTTCTGCTTTTTGATACCCTCGAATTTTTACTTCCGCTACCGCTTACAATGTTTATGTAATTGGTATCTTTTATTAACTGCAAAGTATGTTCATGGCCACTCACAAAAATTACATTTTTATGCCCTTTTACAACATTTTCAAATGCCGTTATCATTTCCTGATAATGAGGATGTTTAAGATCTTGTGCCGTACCAAATACTGCTCTGGTTAAAGGATATCCTGAACCGATTATAGGTAACGGAATATACAGTTTAGGAATGGCATCAGTAAAAGGAAAAATATGTTGCTTCAGCGTAAAAAAACCTCCGTGTGGGCCATAACTTCTTATGGGATGGTGCATGGCAAAAATGACAAATTTTTTGTCATTTCTTTCCATAATATCTTCAAGCTGTGTAATAACTTCAGCTTTTGTTTTGCATGGACAATCTGACTCTACACCAGGTTTTTCATATTCCTGTAACCACCATTGCGAATCTACCATTACCAAAGTAACATCATCGTTTATTTTTTCTTCAACCGGCCCTGGGCAGCCATTTCGAGGCAATTGTTTAACATATTTATTGCCTAAAACATCAATATAATTCTGCAACTTCAAAATAGACTCATAACCAATTCGTGAACCATTTGCCCAGTCATAATTACCGGGTATAAAATAAACATTTACTGGAGCTTTACCGGCTATTTCAATTTGAGAATCAAGCGGTGCTTTGGCAATCTCATAAGTTGGTAAAGTATTATCGGGCAATCCCGTTTTATATAAATTATCACCCAAGAAAATAATGGTAGTTTTACTGTTCATGGCAATCGTTTTTTTAACTCCACTAACAACCGGATGTTTTCCTTTAATTAATTGTCCACCATCTCCAATTAATACAATTGTTGCCTGAACACTGTCGTTGCCCTTCACAGTTTGTGCATGTAAGCCTGGTACTCGTATAAATAATATTAAAATCAAAAGTAAATTCCTGATCATTTATTTTTTCGTTTTGTTTTTTAAAAGTAATAATGTGCCATAACCTCCCAGATAAACTTCATTTGATATTATAAGGTCTCCTGCCGGTGTAAATGCCATACTCTCCGGTTGCTTATAAATTTTGGGTCGAGTCTGATGACATCTTTTATTTTACCCTGCGCATTTTATAAACAGCATTTTGTTTACAGAACAAAGCACATATAATTCTTTTGTCAATGGTTTTATAGCTGTTGCCCAAGGTTTACTCTTTTCTTTATTACTTCCTAGTTTTTGGAGCAATTGTTCTGTTGCCATTGTTTGATAATTTACAAACATGTTTGCAGAATCGTTTAAATAGTAAGAGGAAAGTGTACTCTTTTTATCGTCCTCACATTGTTTACATAACATAATTAGCTTATTTTGGACCCCTGAAAAATACATAGATTCTAATTCGTTTACTTTTTTTGAAGCGTTTGGAAAATTTACTTTTGCAACATTAATTTTATCAAGATTACCGTTGCTTACCATTACATAAAAAGTACTGTCTTTATAAACAATGTCTTCAAATTCTCTTTGCTTATCAAACCTCCACTTTTTTACTTCATCAGGTCTGTTTGAAGAACTCTTAAACAGTAAATCATCTTCATCAATTATGGCAAAAACACTGGTATCTTTTGGGTAATAAGCAATGCCCGAAATTTCGTCCGGCGCCTGTGATAAATTTATTATTTTAGGGCTGGAAAAATCAAAAGTTTCTGTATTATTAAATTTTTCTCTTTGGTCTTTGCTTTTACAGCTTATAATAAGTATTGAAAAAAAAGCAAGTAAAACAATCAGTTTAATTTGAAACAAATATTTCATTCGGTATATATTGTTGAAATGCCTAAAGCCAACAAACATGCCAAGCCATTTTATAGCATTGGGGAATGAATGGGATAATATTTTAAACTTAAAAATTTGTAAATGGGAAAAATATGACGCAATTATTTTATAAAACCCCATTGCTTTTTTAATAGGCTGTAAGCTTCAATTGGTAAGTTGATATTATCAAAATGGCCCGCAATTTTCTTCTGTCTGTATGCTTCGTAAAGGCTCACCGCACATGCTACAGAAATATTTAAAGATTTAATAATCCCAACCTGCGGGATAAGAAAATTACCATCTGCCATAGTTATAATATCATCACTTACACCACTGTGTTCATTACCAAATACAAGAGCGACAGATTCAGTAAGACTTAATTTATACAAATCAACAGCATCTGAGCTTAAATGCGTTGTATAAATTTTAGAGAATTTTTTTCGTAGGGCTGCAAAACATTCTTCGGCATTTGTAAACTGGTGCACAGTAAGCCATTTTGCGGCGCTGGATGAAGTTTTGGCGCTCCACATTTCGTGTAACCCAATTTTAGTATTTAAAATATAAACATCCTGTACGCCAACTGCATCGCAAGTGCGCATTACTGCACTTATATTATGAGGATCGCTTACATTTTCAAGAACAACAGTAAGCCCGGGTTGTCGTTTTGCAAGTACATTGGTAAGCCTTTCAGTTCTTTCAGGTGTCATAGGGGCGAAAGTACGATTTTATACAAAATCCTGAAAAATACAAATTTGAATGATATAACTCTGTTACATCTTCAACATTGTTATTAAATACTTTTCTTATAATTATTGAAGTAAAAAATGTAAAAAGCTTAACTATTTTGTTTGATATCCAGCAAACAAATTTATTTTAAAGTAAGAATAAGAATAGATAATTTTTTAATTTCAGGCCTCTTATTAAACTATAAGTATTTCAAAATGCTTTAAAGTTATTTCCTCTTAAAAGTTTATTTCAATTATTCCTTTTAAAAAAAAATCTTCTTGGTCTAAGTAATTAAAAAGCTATCATCAGGTAGCTTTTTAATGATTGTTTAATCAATTTACGGTTTAACTTTAATTATAGGTCTTAGCTTATAAGCTGCTGAATCGTTTTGGCTAACGGACATAGCTGCATCAAAATCTAACAACAAAAGATTTAGCCCGGCAGAAAGCTTTTTACTAAACTTAATTTTTAAGCTGGAATCTTCACAACTTTATATTGTAAGGGGAAAAACAATACCGTTATTTTTTACGGTATTATTTGTTCCCAATCTAAATCTAATCTCTTTTATTTGTCTCTCGGGTACTACGCTTGTAGCAAGCAAAGAATCTACACCGTTTTGTAAAGACAGTAAATTATAAATACCAGCTGTAGTTTTAAAATCAACCCAGTTAAGTGTTGAATCTTTATCATCATCCCTGTATTTAATACTTACAGATTGTATATCAACATTTAACTGTTAAAGGTGCGGTTGGTGCATCCGTAATTCGAACCTGTAATGGAATTGTAGCGGTACTGTCATTATTTTTTGAACAGGCTGCAAAACCTAAAATAATTAAAGCTGCAAATGCCAAGGAAAAAAGGTTTTTTGTCATAATATTAATTTTTGCAGCTATCAAAAAAAACTATGTCGCAAACAAATTATTATTGGTTGATAATACATTTTTGTTGTACAAATAATTAATAAAATTTAAATAGCGCACAATTATTGATTAAAATTATTGTTATCCGCAACTCCAAAATGAATGGAACTTATTAATTGTAATTTACTGTTGTTTAACATAGCTACCGTTCTCGATGCAGTTTCTATGTAAAAAATATTTAATTAAGTAAAAAAATGAATGAAATAAACTATAAATCTTTTTTTGAGCAAGTACCTGTTTTAAAACTTGTCTTAAATACAGATTATACTATTGTTACTGCTTCTAATTTTTTTTTAAGTACAACAAATACAACCATTGCCGATATTACCGGCAAAAATATTTTTATTGCATTTCCCCAGAATGCTAATGATGACGACGGGGAAAATAAAGTACTTGAATCTCTAAATAAAGTTTTAATAAATAAGATAACAGATACAGTAACTGTAGAAAAATATAATTTAAAAAAGACAGTCGATGCCGGTAAAAATTATGAATTAAAATATTGGAAGCTTACACACGCTCCAATTTTTGATGAAGCAAATAATATAAAATATATTGTACAGGTCGCTGAAGATTCTACAGAAAATAAAAACCTGGCAGAAAAATTAGAAGACGATAAAAGAACTTCATTGCTTATTGAAACTAACAAAAACCGTTATTACAATATGCTGATGGAATCACCTTTTGCATTTTCTTTAATGAAGGGTAATAATTTGGTAATAACACTTGCCAATGATTTAATGAAGGAATTTTGGGGAAAGGGCAAAGATGTAGAAGGCAAAACATTATTAGAAGTACTACCCGAATTGAAAGACCAGTCTTTTCCGGAATTGATTAAAAAAGTTATGCAAACCGGCATACCCGTCTATTTTAACGAAATACTTGCCCAGATAGAACACAATTATATTTTACAAGACAGGTATTTTAATATAGTTTATCAGCCCTATCATGAAGTTAATCAAACCATATCAGGCGTAACAACTATTGCCTATGAAGTAAGTGAAATTGTAAAGGCACGCAGAAAAATTCAAGAGAGTGAAGTCTTTAACCGCTCTGTGTTAGAAAGTAGTCCCGATTGTATAAAAGTTATTGATAAAAATGGCAGAATTGAATTTATGAATGATAAGGGCATGAGCTTGTTAGAAATAAATGATATCACAGAAGTAAAAAATAAATTCTGGTGGGAATTGTGGGATCAGGATGATATACCTATGATTAAAAAAGCAGTGTCAAAAGCATTGGATCAGGAAAAAACACATTTTCAGGCTTCGGCACTTACAGCAAAGGGAAATCTGAAGTGGTGGGATGTTATAGTTTTACCTCTTCACATAAATGAGGCTAACAATAAAGCAGTAAAACTTCTTACGGTATCACGGGATATTACAGATTATAAAAATGCAAATTTAAAAATTGTTGATAGCGAGCATCGGTACCGCCAAATGATTTATTCTTCCCCTTTTTTAATTGCCATTTTAAGAGGCAATGATTATATAGTCGAAATAGCAAACGATGCTATTTTAGAAACGTGGGGAAAGGGTAAAGATGTAATTGGTAAATCACTCCTTGACATTATACCGGAAATTGTAGACCAGGGTTTTAAAAATTTGTTAGATGTTGTTTATGTAACAGGTAAAATATTTGAAGCACACGAGATGCCCGTTTGTTTAAAACGACTTGGCAAGATGGAATTACTTTATTTCAATTTTGTTTACCAGGCTCAAAAAAACGTGGGGGGCGTAATTGATGGCATTTCAATTATAGCACACGAAGTGACACCACAGGTTATAATCAATAAACAAATTCAAGCTAGTGAACAGCAATTTAGACTTTTGGTACAGCAAGCACCCGTTGCCATTTGTGTATTGCGTGGCAGAAATTATATAATAGAAACTATAAATGAGCCTATGGTGCAGTTGTGGAACAGAAATATGGCTGATGTAATTAATAAACCCGCATTTGATGTATTAACAGAGTTAAAAGACCAGGGTTTTAAAGAACTATTGGATAATGTTTTTGATACCGGAGTACCCTTTGTTGCAGAAGAATTATCCATAACATTATTTAGAAAAGGCACATTGGAAAATGCTTTTGTAAAATTTGTTTACGAGCCTTTAAGAGACGGTATGGGAAACACAATTGGTATAATGGCATTGGCTACAGAAATAACCGAGCAGGTTGTTGCCCGTAAAAAAATTGAAGAAAGTGAAAAGCATTTCCGCCAACTGGCTGATATGATGCCATCTAAAATAAGCAATGCTGATATAGACGGAAAACTGTTGTACCTAAATAAAAATTGGCTTGATTATACAGGCAAAAGTTTTGAAGAATTACAAGGATTGGATTATTACAACATTATACACCCTGATGACCTGGTAGAATATTCAGCCAAATTTTTATATGCCTCAGAAAACGGAAGCCCACTTAAAATGGAGATGCGATTTTTAAATAAACACGGCGAATATAAATGGCATTTAAATCTTGCATCGCCCATAAAAGATGAAGATGGTAAAATAAAAATGTGGGTAGGCACTTCAACAGAAATACATGACCAGATTAGGGAAAAAGAAATGCTGGAAAATGCAGTAAAAGAAAGAACCATTGAGCTGGAAATTGCCAATAGAGAACTTGTTTATCAAAATACAGAAAAAGAGAAACGATCTGCTGAATTAGGCATTGCAAATACCGAATTGGCATTTCAAAATGAGGAGAAGGAAAAAAGATCTGCAGAGTTATTAACTGCCAATAAAGAACTGCAATCATTTACTTATGTTGCCAGCCACGATTTGCAGGAGCCACTTAGAAAAATAAAATTTTTTGCAGACAGGATCATTGAAAGTGAGCATGAAAATTTAACCGAGGCAGGTAAAGATTATTTTAGACGCATGCACAATGCTGCAATGCGTATGCAACAGCTCATAGAAGATTTACTCGCATTCTCAAAAGTAAATATTACTGATCGGCAATTTATTGCAACGGATTTAAAAGAAATTATTGAAACAGTAATGGCTGACTTAAAAGAGAGTATTGAAAGCAAGCATTTAAGTATTGAAATACAAAACATGTGCAAAATAAAAGTGATTGTCTTTCAGTTTAGGCAATTAATACATAATCTGGTTGGGAATTCTATTAAATTTTCTAACCCTGATATTGCACCTATCATAATAATTAACAGTAGTATAGCAAAAGGAAACCAATTAAGTAATGAACATTTAATACCTGAAAAAAAATATTGTCATATAACTATAAAGGACAATGGCATTGGCTTTGAACCGGAGTACAGCGACCGTATATTTGAAGTTTTTCAAAAACTGCACAGCAAAGAAATGTTTAAGGGTACAGGCATAGGACTTGCCATTGTAAAAAAAATTGTAGATAACCACAATGGTGTAATTACTGCTACAAGCAATTTAGGTGAAGGTGCTACCTTTAATATTTATTTACCTGTATAAAAAAGGTTTAAAATTTATTCAAAAAAAATTCTGCCTTAAACTTTTTTAATAATCGATTAATGGTTTACAAACTCGTGTAACTTTTCGTTGGTCATAGTCAGAAGTTTGAAAAACTTCTATGTTTCCAGTGCCCTTGCGCCAACCTGACAAATCAATAATTAAAAAAAAGGCAGAATTAATCTTTGATGTTATAGCCAAATACAATAAATGAATATGCCATTATGATTTGTTGTCCATTAAAATGAATGTTTTATCAGGCTTCGGGTTACGTGTGCATCATCATTCATAGTACTTTTGGGCTTTAAAGTTTAGTGTAAAACTTTTTCCTGAATCAACTTTTTTGTAAATGAACTGCCATGACTACCGTGTAATAAAATCTTTAATTATAGTTTTAATGGAAAATAATTTCCCTACATACAACAACTCCAACAGCAAATAAACCTGTGTAAGAGTAATTTTTATTTTTACTAGCAAAACAAACAATTTTTAAAAATTGTAGTGTTTAACAATTAAGTTTTCAGGTTTATAGCTTAAAAAATTAATCCCTAATTAAAAAGTTTTTCAGTTACGAGTTATAACGGAGGATATTTCGTTCTTCAATTTGTACACAAAACGTAAATTTTAAATTCATGATGTTTAGGATGCGGACTTATTTTAAAAATAGAAGTTGTATTCATTGTTTATACGGTTAGCCATTTATAAAAATTCCTCTTAATAAAATCGTCTAAAATAATTTTAAAACTTAGGTAAAACTTAAGTAAAGGGTTAAGCCACATAAGTGATTTTATTAATTAAAACTAAAAAAGATTTATGAAAAAATCAACTATCAAAACATCTTTGGTAATTATATGTATGATGTTTTCTGTAACAATTTTTGCACAACAAAGCGCTAAACTGATTGCATACCGTAAAGGAAGTCCTTATGGTTTATTTGCAAAGTTTCCCGTGAATGTAGATGGTAAAGAAGTTGGTAAACTTAAAATTGTTTCTGTAGTAACTACAGACCTTACAGTAGGCTCGCACAGCATTTCGCCAAAGCAATCTAAGATAGCAATTATTTTAAATGCACAAGCCGGAAAAACGTACGTAGTAAAGTATAGAAACATGCTTGGTCTTTTTGGTGTAAGACCATGCCTTAAAGAAGTAACGCTTGAAAAAGCAAAAGCAAATTACAGAAAAGTTATATAATAATTTTTGTTTAAAATATCGGATTCGTTTAAGAGTTATTACACAACTTTTAAACGAATTTTTTTTGCGCTTCGTTTGATATTTTTTTATCTGTACATCTACAAATAAATTTCAGGCAGTTGATGAGAGGATGTAACGTGCAGGTATTATTATTTTTTTTAATAAAATTTATAGCTTGAAAAGTACTTTGCGATAATTAAAAATTTTATATTTCTACTTTCTGTAATTAAAAAAACAACAAGCTATGAAAAAGAAGGCTATTATTTTTGATTTGGATAATACGTTGTATGCTGTAGACTCAATTGGCGAAGAATTATTTTCTGTTTTATTTAATTTAATAGCGTGTGATGATTTCCCCAATACAGAACTGCAAAATATTAAAAGAGATATTATGCAAAAGCCTTTTCAAACCGTAGCTGCACAATATTCATTTAGTAAAACCATACTAGAAAAATGTATTACCCATCTCGAATTGCTTACCTATAATGGTATTTTATCAGCATTTGATGACTATAAACATGTAAAAAAAATAGAGGCTGATAAGTTTTTAGTTACAACAGGTTTTACCAAACTACAACAGAGTAAAATTAAAAGTCTTGGTATTACAAATGATTTTAAAGAAATACATATTATAGATATTACAAAGCATTTTACAACAAAAAAAGATGTTTTTGCCGATATTATATTGAGGCATAAATATAATGTTGAAGATGTTTTAGTAGTAGGTGACGATGTTGATTCTGAAATAAAAGCAGCGCAGCAATTAGGAATTGAAGCTCTGTTGTACAACAAAAAAACTCCCAAAGAAATTAATAACTCCACAAAAACTATTTCTGATTTTAACGAACTTAATTTTCTTTAAACATTTTAATTTCATAAGAATATTATTGAAACGTAAAATACAATGTAAAAAAAGTTTGGCTAAAGCTCCAAAAAAGTTATTAGATGAATGGCTGCGGGATTGCAGTGGAAATCCTTTTTATATCGCTTCAGCGAATAAAAAGATTGTAACGCAAAGCCCGAACAATTGCTGAACATTGGTAATCTGCACACAGCCCCAAAAATCTTTTACCTTTTATAAAAATGGATTGCAGGCATTTGTTTTTATGATTACATTTAGCATACAAAACAACTTATATGAAAAAAATAGTTTTACCGGCATTGCTTTGCAGCTTCTTATTTGCGTGCAACACAAAAACAACCAACAACACAGTAACAGAAAGTAAAAAAACAGGAGGCAGCATGCCAGATATACTTGCAGCAAACATTGACAGCACCGTAAAACCGGGCGACGATTTTTTTATGTACGCAAATGGCGGATGGATTAAACGAACACCTATTCCTGATGCAGAAAGTGGCTGGGGCATTGGCAATATGGTGCAGGATGATATTTACAGCAAACTGAAAAAAATAAATGAAGATGCTGTAATTGCAAAAGCTGCAAAGGGAACTATAACACAAAAAATTGGTGATTTCTGGAAGAGTGGAATGGACTCTGCAGCCATTGAAACTGCAGGACTGCAGCCGCTTGCAGAAGACATGAAAAAAATTGATGCTATAGTTACGGCCGATGATGTACTTGCAGTTGGCGCAGGTCTTCAAAGTAAAGGTATCGGTTGCCTGTTTAGCACTTACATTGGGCAAGATGATAAGAACAGTGAAGTTATGGCTGTAAAACTTGACCAAGGTGGGCTTGGCCTACCAAACAGAGATTACTATTTTAATACAGACGAAAGAACGTTAAAAGTAAAAGCGGCATATAAAGATTACATGCTTAAAACTTTCACTCAAATTGACAGCATTAATGCGGCAAAAAATACAGAAGCTGTTTTTGCATTGGAAACAAAATTGGCAAAAGCCAGCAGAAAAATTGCTGACCTGCGTGATCCTTATAAAAATTATAATAAAATGAACCGTGCAGGGCTCAGCAAAATTGCTCCTGCTGTAAACTGGAATGCTTATTCAAAACTTTCAGGTACAGATAAAGTTGATTCTGTAATTGTCGGTCAACCTGAATTTTATACAGCCTTTAGCAATGAATTAAAAACCACACCTGTAAGCGTTTGGAAGAATTATTTAAAGCTTAGACTTGTAGCAGCATCAGCTGCATATTTAGATTCGAAAACATTTAATAACCGCTTTGAATACAGCAAAACATTATCCGGTGCTACAAAGCCAAAAGACAGATGGAAGCGTGTATTGGATGCGGAAGAAAATGCCATTGGTGAAGCTTTGGGGCAACTTTTTGTAAAAGAATATTTTAGCGAAACGGCTAAAAAAAGATACGATGGTATTGTAGAAAATATTCGTTCAGCATACAAAGAACGTATTGCAAAACTTACGTGGATGAGTGACAGTACAAAAACAAAAGCTTACCAAAAACTTGCTACCATTTCTAAAAAAGTAGGATATCCTGATAAGTGGAAAGACTTTAGCAGCCTAGCTATAGAAAACGGACCTTGGGTTTTAAATATACAGCGTGCTGCTGCATGGTGGACCAATTATGAACTAAATAAACTTGGCAAACCTGTCGACAGAACGGAATGGGGAATGACGCCACAAACATATAATGCTTACTACAACCCCAGCAACAACGAAATAGTTTTACCCGCAGGAATTTTTGCAGTACCAGGTTATAGAGACGAAGATTTGGATGATGCATTGGTTTATGGTTATGCAGCAGCATCTACAGTGGGGCACGAAATTACACACGGCTTTGATGACCAAGGAAGACAGTATGATGATAAAGGAAATTTAAAAAACTGGTGGAATAAAAAGGATGGTGAGGAATTTTCAAAAAGAGCAAAATTTATTATAAACCAATTTAATGAATTTAGCCCTGTAGATACCTTACATATAAATGGCAGTGCTACACAGGGTGAAAACATTGCAGACCTTGGTGGTATACTGCTTGGTATAGACGCATTTAAAAAGACAGATGCATTTAAAAAGAATGAAAAAATTGCAGGCTTTACTCAAATGCAGCGTTACTTCTTAGGTTATGCTTTGGGCTGGTTATATACACAGCGCAAAGAAAGACTGGCAAACCTTGTCATGACAGATGTACACTCGCCTGCAAAGGAAAGAGTGAACGGACCTTTCGTAAACGTTCCTGAATTTTATGAAGCATTCGGTATAAAGCCCGGCGATAAAATGTACAGACCCGACAGTTTAAGAGTAAATATCTGGTAAACAAAAAAATTAAAACTATTAAAAAAGCACACTGTTATGAGGTGTGCTTTTTTAATAGTAGGAGACTCTTATTGACTGCTTAAAAATTCATAAATATCCTGCCAGTTATGAGTTGCAGCTTTAATCCAGTTTGTCTTTAATTCTTCAATAGAATCTGTTAACTCTGTTTGTCCCCTTAAGTTTTCAGGATTGATAAAAATGGCATTGCAACCCATATTTTTTGCAAATTGGACATCGGTTAGTCGGTCTCCAATAACAAAAGAATTTTTTATATCAGCAGTTTCATCCGTTAAATATTTTGTCATTCTACCTGTGCGGGGTTTACGTAGCGGAGAATTTTCTTCAGGTAACGATTCGTCTATAATAATATCTGAAAATAGAATGTCTTCATTTTTTAAAACCTCCAACATAAAATTTTGTGTAGGATAAAACAATTCTGTGGGATACATTGGAGAGTTTAAACCATTTTGGTTGGTTACCATTACAAGTTTAAAAGGTAACTCACGGGCAATTTTTCCAAGCCAGGTTATTACATGCGGATAAAAATGTAATTTTTCAAAACTGTCTATCTGGCCGCCCGGTGGCGGGCTTTGAAGAATTGTACCATCACGATCAATAAATAAATATTTCTGCATTTTATAATTTAAATGTGGCGTAAAATAAAGAAATAATTTTTAGTGTTGTAATTAGTATTAATTTTTAAGTTGAAAAGATTATCACCACTCTCCCATTTCTACACCTAAACCATAACCATTGGTATAAATAATTTTGCCCTCCTTAAATACTACACCTTTTGCAATGTCTTCAGACAACAGCAAAGGACCATCCATATCTACATAATCTACAAGCGGTGCAAGTTGTGCAATTGCTGCCGTACCTACTGATGATTCATTCATACAGCCAATCATTATCTTTAACCCAAGCTGACGGGCTTTATCTATCATTCTTTTTGCAGGGGTTATGCCGCTGCATTTTGTAAGCTTAATATTTACTCCGTGAAAATGATTGTAGCACATCAGTACATCTTCTTCCTTAACACAGGCTTCGTCTGCAAACAATGGCAGCACTGCATTTGCGAACAATGTTTTCATACCATCCCAATCATCTTTTGCCAGAGGCTGTTCAATTAATTCAACTCCAAGTTCTTTCAACAAAGGTATTTTATGCATGGCTTCAGTAATGCTCCATGCAGCATTTGCATCTACCCTAAAAGCTGCAGCCGTATGTTTTCTTAATGCTGCAACCATTTCAACATCGCCATCGAACCCGACCTTTATTTTGTAAATGGGCCATGGTTTTTCGGTCATTTTTTTAACCATCATTTCCTGGTTATCTATACCAATGGTATAATCTGTAATGGGTGAGTTTGCAGTGTCTAAACCCCACAACTGGTGAAGCTGTTGCCTTTTCATTTTACCATAAATATCCCATGCTGCCATATCAAGTGCACAAACTAAAAATGGATTTTTAGGAAATAAATGATGCAGGTAATGCCAGTAACGCTCCGGATCACTCAAAGAAAATTTTTCTATAAAAACTTTTTTCTCTTCAATATCAGCAATCATTTTTTCGACGGTAATATCGTAATAGTTTATTGCAGGGGCCTCGCCATAACCGGTCTGGCCAAAATAATCTAACCTTACAATTAAAGATGGCTGCTGTGTTTTAGTACCCTTGGAAATGGTAAAAGGATATTTAAACGGCAGGTTTATTTTTTTATATGAAATTTTGATCATGCACTTAAGTCTTTTTTAAGCAAACAAATTTATCTGCCACTTTCTTTTATCATTTCTATTATCTGATGATTCATATCATCTGCTTCCATTAATTTTTCAATGGTTACATGCATTCTGTAATTCCATATTTGGTTTGGATTTGCAGGATCGTTAATTCTCTCATCTGCCGGTATTGCTCGTCTTACATTTCCGTCTATGGCCATTAAATCCTGCAACAAAAATAAGCTCCACATTGCCGGCGATTGTAAGTGGAGATCAATTATTTTTTTACAAACCCAGGGCTCACAAAAATAAGGTGCATTCCCTGACTCTTTTAAAATTCTATTAAAAAAAAGTTGTGCTGATGCTTTATTTTGTTCCCACCATAATCTTATTGGAGCCATGTCATGCGTAGCAGGCATTACAACGCAAGGGTATTTTGCATTGTGTGTATCAGAAAATTGCTCTTTATCTGTTTTAGGCATTTGCTGTATTTGCAAAGAAAGAATATCTAAATCTGCTAAAACCTTTTCTGTAAAAGGCGGCACCATACCCAAATCTTCGGCACACAACAACATTTTAGAAGATTTTGCCAGCATTGAAAGTGTTGCTGTACCTTCTTTTTGCCATAATTCGTTTTGGGTTTCGAAAAAATACCGGTTGTATAAAACGTTCAGTATATTTTTTTGTTCCTCTGCCAACTGTTTAAAAGAATGAGTCTGTTGCAAATTAATTCGGAAATGATAAGCGTCAACAGAGGACGAATCTTTCAACAAAATAATATTGGAAACGATGTTGAACAACTGCTGCTCATACTTTAATAACGCAGGGTTTTTGGATAAATACGAAGCGATTTTTTTCTGATTATTGTATTTTTCTTTTAAAACAATCCCATCAAAGAAAATTGCTTTCATCGCTTCAGCATCTCCCCCAAAATTGTTAAACAATAGGTCTTCTGTTATGTAAGGATTACATAATCTGCCTTCATCAAAATATAAACCTGCTTGTATAAATCCGGATTTTTCTAATGGAATAGCAGGAACAAAAATACCCATTGAACCATCAGTCTGGTCTTGGGGAATACTCCAAATTCTAAACAATCCTAGCACATGATCAATTCTTAGCGCATCAAAATAATTCTCAAGGTTTTTCATTCGCCTGATAAACCATGCAAAATTATCTTCCCTCATTTTTTCAATATTGTAGGTGGGAAATTGCCAGTTTTGTCCAACTGTTGAAAATGCATCAGGCGGTGCTCCCGCCTGCATATTCATATTAAAAAGCTGCGGATTTACCCATGCATCTACACTTTGTTTTGCTATGCCTATAGGCAGATCTGCTTTTAAAACAATCTTATTTTTATGAGCGTACTCACTTGCATTTTTTAATTGCAAGTGCAACCGGTATTGCACAAAATACCAAAACAAAATATCTTTAAAGTGATCATTTGTCGGTTCTACAAAAGAC
>JANXTG010000170.1 GCA_025352525.1 Ferruginibacter sp. | reverse complement strand
CAAATGCTTGATTTAATGGAATATAATTTCCCCATTTTTGAAGAACGGTTACAATTTCAGGCCTCGCCATTACTAAGAACGCTGGAGTTTGCTGAAAAAATAAAAGACAGTGAAGGAATTATTATTGTTACTCCTGAATATAATGGTGGTTATCCCGCAAGTCTAAAAAATGCAATTGATCTTTTACTGGAAGAGTGGCGGCATAAACCAATAGCTATTGCAACCGTTTCTTCAGGACCATTTGCAGGCTCACAATGTCTGATTTCATTACAGTTTACGCTTTGGAAAATAAAGGCATGGACTATTACAGAAATGTTTTCTGTAGCAAAAGTGCAGGAAAATTATGATGAAAAAGGTAATGCTGTTGACAAAGAAGCAACGGATAAATTAGCGGCAGGTTTTATAAAAGAATTATTGTGGTGCATAAAAGCAGATAATGCTGATTTGTAAAAATAGAAACTAATTGCCCTTCAGTAATATAAATTTTGTAATTGTTATAACTAATGATTGTCAGTTTTTGAGCTGTTTATTATAAGTAATTTTATCTTCAACTTCAGGCTCTATTTTTAAATTTTAAATATTGAAAAGATGAAACCCATTATACTGGCAACCGACTTTTCGCCTATTGCATTAAATGCTGCCAAATATGCTGTAAAAATAGCTGAAACCATAGGGGCTGATATTTTGCTTTTTAATGTTTATGAGGTTCTGCCTAACTATGGGGAAATGGTAATTGATATTAATGTAGATGATTTAAAGAAATCTGCTGAAACTCAGTTATTGAATTTCAAATCTGATCTTGTTCAGCAATCCAATTTTGCTTTCAACATTACGACCGAAGTAAGATTAGGTGTTTTTAATGATGAATTGATTTCAATATGCGAACGTTTAAATCCTTATGCAGTAATAATGGGCAGCCAGGGGAAAACAGCCGCTGAACATTTTTTAATGGGCTCGCATGCAGGTAAAACCATTAATCATTTTGCATGGCCAATAATTACAGTACCATCTACGTTTACTTTTTCAGCAATAAAAAGAATAGGTATCGCATACGATTTTGAAGAAGTAATAAAAGACGAATTGATTGCTGATATAAAATTAATTGCCAAGGATTTTGATGCTTCTATCGATTTTTTAAATGCAGTACATGAAGAGGAATTTAATGAGAACTTTACATTATTAGCAAGGGAGCTTGAAAATGCCTTCAGTCCTTTAATAATAAAATATCATTTTTTAACTTCACTACAAACTGAAGAAGCTATTTTAAAGTTTGTGGAATCCAATAACGTCGATCTCCTAATTGTAATGCCTAAACATTACAACATGTTTCAAAGACTATTTCATAAAAGCCACACCAAACAGCTGGTACTTCATTGCCATGTTCCTGTTATGTCATTAACTAAATAACTGCGCCACTTTGGAAGTGCATGGATGATAACTTCTTTGTTTACCTTTTTAAAGTGGGTAGACAGCTGTCATACCGCTTACTGATTTTGATCATTTTAATAAACAATCTGTTTAAATATTTTCATACTTTATTAATATTTCCATTAATAAATTTTTGAAATATTATGACGAGGCGAAAATTTTTAGCTTTTACAGGGTCTGCTATCGTTATTGGCGGAGCAGCTTATTACGGCTTTAGCGATAAAAATAATTTGGTAAGAGCAGATGAAATGCGTGATTCCGTGACTTTATTTCCTTTAAAGCCAGATGAAAAAGAAATATTAACGCTTGCTTCCCTTGCTCCGAGTGGACACAATACACAACCTTGGTTTGTAAAATATGTGGGCCCATATCATTGGATTATTTGCAATGATAAAAGTAGGTGGCTCCCGGGTGTTGACCCTACACAAAGAGAAACTATTTTATCTATCGGAGCATTTTTGCAAAATCTGGAGTATGCTGCAAACAACCTCGGCTACAATTGTCAGTTTAATACTTTAGCAACAACCAATCAAGATGAAAATATAGTTGATGTAAAACTTACTGCAACAACAGCCATTATTAAATATGATGTTGAACAAATAAAACAACGCCGCACTGTACGATCGAATTATTTAAAAAATGTACTTAAAAAAGAAGACAGCTCCTTTTTGACTGTAGAAGAAAATGATTTCATTCATTATATTCCCAACACATCTAAAGAACATGTATGGCTGAACGAACAAACTATTGAAGCAAACAGAATTCAAACGTATAGAGATGATGCGCAAAAGGAATTAGCAGACTGGATAAGGTTTTCCAGCGAAGATGCAGCACTACATTTAGATGGGCTCACCCTTGCTGGTATGGAAATAGAAGGAGTACCAGGCTGGTACCTACGAAATTTTTATGGCAAAAGCGATGTGATGAAAAAAAGTTTTAGGGAGCAAAGTATCGATAAAGTGGTAAAGGAAGTGTCGCATGCTTCCGCTGGTTGGTTGATAATTACGAGTAGAGATAATTCAGTAACAACGTTATTAGAAACCGGTAAAAGATTACAAAGGATATGGTTAAAAGTAAGGGTGAAAAACATTGCCATTCATCCAATGACACAGATTATTGAAGAAGCAAAGACAAACCAAATTTTAAATACTTCTATTGGCATTCAAGATCCTATTCAATTTATTTTACGGGCGGGGTATGTAAAAAATTATCCAAACCCTGTATCATTGCGCCGTTCGGTAGAAACATTTGTAATAGCCATTGCTTAAATTTATTTAAGAAAATATTTTATGCTTAAATATTTTCTTCCATTTATTTTATTTGCACATGGCCTTATTCATATACTAGGTTTTGCAAAAGCTTTTGGTTATGGAAATATTACTCAATTAACCAACGAAATTTCTAAACCAATTGGTATTGTATGGCTTACAACGGGTATTCTATTCATTGTTTGTATTGCTCTCTTTCTGCTTAAAAAAGATAGTTGGATTTATTTTGCGATAATTGCGGTTGTATTATCGCAAATTTTAATTATTACTAATTGGCATGATGCTAAGTTTGGTACCATAGCCAATATAATAATTTTGGGATTTTCTATTACAGGGTATTTTCAAACATCGTTTAAAAATATTTATAAAAATGAAGTAAGCATTGGCTTGCAAGAAAGCAATAAAATGCCGGATAGAATCTTAACCGAAAAAGATATTGAATCCTTACCCAATATTATAAAGAAATATATACGGTATACAGGTTGTATTGATAAGCCCATTGTAAATAATTTCAAGATAGACTTTGTAGGAAAAATTAGAAGCCATGAAAAAAAAGTTTGGATGCAGCTTACCTCCGAGCAATTTAATTTTATAAAAACACCCACACGGTTATTTTATTTAGATGCTACTATGAAAGGATTGCCTTTAGCAGGTTTTCATTGTTTTAAAAATGGAGTTGCGTACATGGATATAAGATTGCTATTAATGTTTAAGGTAGAATATCAATCAGGTGTAGTTATGAATACTTCTGAAACAGTAACCTTCTTTAATGATATGTGTGTTATGGCGCCTGCAGCCCTTATTGATAAGCGCATTACATGGTTGCAGGAAGATGGAAATAAAGTAAAAGCCTCTTTTACAAACAACGAAATTACAATTTCAGCATCGCTTTATTTTAATGAAAAAGCAGAGTTAATAAATTTTGTGTCTAATGATAGATCTGCACTCGGAGATAATGGCAAAACCGAAAAACTTACATGGAGTACGCCTTTGAGCGATTATAAAAATATTAACGGTTACAGGTTAGCAACGTACGCAGAGGCTATTTATTCTTACCCCGACGGTGATTTTGCTTATGCAACATTTATATTAAATAATATTATTTATAACGTCAAAAATTATTAAATAGTTTTTTATAAAACTGAATAGTGAATGGCATTTAGCACATCGTATGCCTGTAAATGCAACACTGCAACAAAGAATTGCAGGGATTATTGACACCAAAAAGTTGCCGTTGCAGACTTGTAGCTGAAAATTATTAAAAGAAATGAATGCGAAATTAAAAAACGACTCATGAATAAATTAAAACTTTCAGGTTCACTTTATTTTTTTGCCGGTGCAATTGTATTGATGGGTATTATTACTGCTGAGGCATTTTATCCATCGGGCTACGGCACTTTCAAAAATGAAATAAGCGACTTGGGTACCACACGTCAACCAAACAGCGTAAGCTATGAACCTTCATCCAGTATTTTTAATACGGTCATGTTGTTAGCCGGGTTAATGGTTTTGGTCGCTTCATTTTATCAGCATAAATATTTTAAAAAATTACTGTTTACTATTCCTGTTATGCTGTGTGGATTGGGGTTCGTAGGTGTGGGGATTTTTCCCGGAAATGTGAGACCTTACCATGGTATGGCTTCAATGCTAACTTTTATATCAGGCGGCTTTTGTGCGTTTACCTCTTTTAAAGTTGTTTCATATCCTTTTAAATATATTTCTGTTTTATTCGGTTTTATAACGTTAGCAACCTACATTATTGCAGTTTTTGCACCAGGCTTGCTTATTTCTTTTATTGGTATCGGGGGTGTAGAACGATGGGTTGCGTATCCTGTAATGCTCTGGCTTACAGGGTTTGGGGGCTATTTAATGAATGAAAAATGGTGAAAAACAATTCATACATATTGTTGCTTTCTATCATTATAACCTTGATAGCTTCTATTGCATCAGCAGGGGTTTATGGGTAAAAAGTCTTTACCATGATAATGCATTTGTAAAATCTGCATGGTATGCGAATGACCTCATTACATTATTTGTAGTAGTGCCGTTACTAATTATTGCAATTTATTTATCACATAAAAATTCTCAACGATGGTTAATGCTGCTGATGGGTTTACTTGGTTATATGTTTTATAATTTCGCATTCTATCTGTTTGGTGCTGTTTTCAATATATTTTTTCTAATTTATGTAGTAATAGTTTTCCTTTCTGCTGTTACACTTTTTATACAATTGTTACATGGCGATATAAGAAATCTGTCAAAAAGATTTTCTATAAAATCGGTCAGTATTTATTTGTTTTTAATTACGCTAATGCTTTTTAGTTTGGAATTAAGTATGATTATTCCTTTTTTCCTGGATGGTCCTATTCCTGCTACCATAAAACTAACCGGGCTTTCTACAAGTGTAGTATTTGCATTAGATTTTTCTATCGTAATTCCTGGTTCAATTATAGCTGCTATATTATTATGGCAACGCCACTCTTATGGATTTTTCTTAAGTGTCATCATGCTTGTAAAGGGAGCTACTTATGGGCTTGTATTATGCGTAGGAACTGCCTTGCTGGCCTATTCAAATACTTATGGTAAGTGGAATTCAATGATGCCTTTGTATGTTGTATTAATTGGTGGTGGCATAGTCGGTTGCTGGTTGTTGTTAAAAAACTTTAAAGTAAACGTAATTAATATTTAGAAATGAATAGGGTAAATAATTATATTAATTAAACACTTATATTTTATACTCTGATAGTAATTATCTACTGGGGTTTCATTCGTTCACAAAATAATAATTGGGGTGCAACATCTGTTGAAATTAATATGAAATTCCCTATTAAAGAAAATATTTCATCTAACAGAATTGTTTCAACCCGAGCCATTAATATTAATGCGAGCAGAGAAAAAATATGGCCATGGATTGCGCAAACAGGGCAAAATCGTGGTGGCTTCAACAGTTACTATTGGTTAGAGAATTTGTTTGCTGCCAAAATGGTAAATGCAGATAAGGTTCATTCTGAGTGGCAAAAACCTACAGCTGGAGATAGAGTTTATTATGGAAAAAATGAAGGTTATGCAATCGTAAGTCTTGTAAAGCCAAATGAATATTATTCGCTGTGTGGCTGGACTCTTCTGTTGCAAAAAATTGATTCGCCTAATACAAGATTAATTGTAAGATATCCATCTATGGAAATAAAGCAGAACAAATTTATCGCAGCATATTACTACGCATTATTTGAGCCGCTGCATTTTATTATGGAATCGGGGATGATGATGGGAATTACACAAAAAGCAGAAAGAGAATAAAGTATAGTAAACAAGATAATAAATATTTCAAATAAAAAAGTGGCGTTTGCAGGTGCAAAAATAGCAATAGTAGGCGTTTTTGGCTATGCTGCATTAGTAATGCTGTATGCTATTATTCGTTCTTCAATTACTATTTACAATATTATGCCAAGTGGGCAACGTAAGACAGCAAAGACCCTACGAATTCCTAAATTTGTCAAACAAAAAATAAGAATATGCGACAACTTTCAATCTTAATTTGTATTTGCTTGACCATTGGTTGTGCAACGACAAAAAAATCTTCAACAAGTTCAAATGTTCTAAACGGTACTTGGAAACCTATAAGTCAAGAAATGGGTGGTAAGCAATTACCACCTGCTGTTTTCCAAACACAAAAGCTAATCATCAGCGATAC
>JANXTG010000152.1 GCA_025352525.1 Ferruginibacter sp. | reverse complement strand
CATTTTTTGCCGAAGGGTACTGCTGTTTGCATCTGCATCATCTCCTACAGAATAAAGTGTAGCCATCGTTCCAACAAATACTTCTCTGGCAGCAAAGGAAGTAATAAGGGCTATTCCTATTTTCCAGTCATACCCCAAAGGTCGAATGGCAGGTTCAATAAAACTGCCTAACGAACCTGCATAAGATGATTGTAATAAAACGGTTTTTCTTTCTTTATCTAAAACCTCTTTTTGTTGTGGACTTGCCTGCACGAGTGCATCATATTTTGCAGTTACAGCCCCCATTTTTTTTGATGGTCCATAACTGCTCAATACCCATAAAAGCAAACTGATGATCATGATGATTTTTCCGGCATCAAACACAAATATTTTTGCCTTTTCAATCATCGTTATTATGATATTTTTCCATCGGGGATTTCTGTAAACTGGTAATTCTAAAATGAAAAAACTCCGTTCTGCACTTTTTATAAACCATTTCATAACCCATGCAACAATAAGCGCAAGTACAGTTCCCAATAAATAAAGCATCATCATTACCAAGCCCTGTAAACTTAAGAAACCAAAATATAATTTAGATGGAATAACAAGTGATATCAAAATTGTATAAACCGGTAAACGAGCACTGCAACTCATTAGGGGTGTTATCATTATTGTAAGTAATCTTTCTTTTTTATTTTCGATATTTCTTGCGCTCATTATTGCAGGCACAGCACACGCATAACCACTAATCATCGGCATTACGCTCTTTCCGTTCAATCCTACTTTACGCATCACTTTATCTGTAAGAAAACTTATACGTGCCATATAACCTGTATCTTCCAGCAATGTTATTACGCCAAACAAAATCATAATCTGCGGTATAAAAACCATGATGCCACTCAGCCCGGCAACAATTCCATTTATAAAAACATCAGCAAATAATCCATTTGGCAATATGCCTGAAAGCCAGCCGCCAAGTTTTGCAAAACTCCATTCTATCCCTGCCATTGGAAACTGTGCCAGCCAGAATATTGATTGGAACATGATGAATAAAACTGAAATAAGAATAACGTATCCCCATGTGCGGTGCAATAAAATATTATCAAGTTTTTCAGTAAACAATGATTTTTTAAGTGGATCGTTTTCTACAACTGTCTGCTGCATAATAAACTTTATGCGGTTGTAGCGTTGCATTATTTCTTCTGCCTGTGTTTTGGTGGCATTAAAATTATGGTCGTGTTTTACAGATGCAATTTTATCATGCAGGGTTTTATCAAGCTCAAAATATTCGTTGTTTATCAGGTAATGCAAAACTTTATAATTACTCGCATCCGGCAAATATTTTTTTGCAATGCTTACAGATGGATTGTTTAAAAAACTCTCTTCCAAAAAATCTCTTGCCGGTAAATGCTGTGCGTTTTCTGCGAGTTGTTCTATGGCTTTTTTTAATGCGGTAATTCCTTTATTTTTTCTTGGATTTATTGCTACAATTGGTACGCCCAATTCTCTTTCCATGCCTGCAATATCTATTTGTGTACCTTTTTGATTGGCTAGATCCATCATGCTAAAACCAATTACCAAAGGAATTTTTAAGTCTATTATCTGCGAACAAAAAAGAAGGTTTCGTTTAAGGTTGCTGGCATCTGCAATAACAACAATCATATCGGGTTTTACTTCCCTGTCTTCTCCCATCAAAACTTTATAAGCCACCCATTCATCTGCACGTTTTGGGTAAAGGCTGTATGTACCGGGTAAATCAATAATCGTTGCATCAATATTTTCAGAAATTTTACAGCTCCCCGTTTTTTTGTCAACAGTCACGCCCGGGAAATTGCCAACTTTTTGGTTAAGTCCGGTGAGCACATTAAACAGGGAGGTTTTACCACTATTTGGGTTTCCTACGAGAGCGATATTTAATTTTTTGTTCACCTTTGAATTTTAACCCACGATTATCTGCAAAAATAACGGTTCCCCTCTTGCCTACAAATACTATCGGGAATATCATTTGCATATTTAGAAATCAATACAACTTAATGTGCTTTCTCAGTTATTTTTATAATTAATGTTTCAATAATCATTGCCTAACATATTGGTTACATCATAAATGGAATTTTGTAAAACCACTCTTCATGAAACACCTAATTTTTTGTTTCATTTTTATGGCAATTGTTAAACTTCCTGTAGTTGGCGAATACAAAATCTCACCCTATGTTTCAAAGCCTTGCTTTACTTTTACAAAAATTAATTTTAAATGAACCTAAGAATCAACGATAGTACAAAAACGGTTTTTGAATGTGTGACTAATTTTTTAGCCGAAAATAAGTTATCAATTGCTTCTTTAGATGATAGCAGACCTTGGGGCGGTTTTTTTGTAGTTGATGAAAAGGAAGCCAATCATTTTATTTCCATTTTCTTTCCTCACCTTAGCAATGAAAAACTGAATATTTCAGGAAAATTAAGTCCAAAAATATTGGTAGTTGCGCCACACAAAAGATTGAGCTGGCAATACCACCATCGCCGTGCAGAAATTTGGAAATTGATAGGTGGCGAAGCGGCTGTTATGGTAAGCGATACGGACGAGGAAAATGAAATTATAATTTTAAAAAAAGGTGATATTATTGAATTAAAGCAAGGTGATAGACATCGACTTATCGGCACAGAAAACTGGGGAGTTATTGCAGAAATATGGCGTCATACAAATGCTGATTTCCCAAGCGATGAAAATGATATTGTAAGAGTGCAGGATGATTTTGGGAGATAGCAAAACTGGCCTCCCTAAATCCCTCCAGAGGAGGGACTTTCAGACTCTGATAAATTATTGAATTTTATACTTTTATTGCCTTTCCTTTTAACGCTGCCTCAACCATTTTCATTTCACCAAAGCTTGCATTAGGTAACAAGGGTTTT
>JANXTG010000142.1 GCA_025352525.1 Ferruginibacter sp. | reverse complement strand
CGGTAATTACCACCAGCCATCATTGGCAATGTAAATGTATTTAGTTCATCTATAAATTCAGCATCAGCATAGCCTGCAAGATAGCCTGCGGCAGCTTTTACAGGAACAAAATGTATAACATTCCGTTCTTCCGCCATCATTTTTTGTTTGCGGCGTTTCATTAAATAGCTGCCACTTTCGTTACTTAGATCTTTTAAAAAAAGCTCATCGAGACTTAGTTTATATATTTCTGCAATCATTTCCAGTACATCTAATCGAGGGTCTGCACGTTCTTCTTCGTAAGCGCCAATCAATGATCGTTTAATACCGAGTTTGTTTGCAAATTCTTCCTGAGTCCAACCCCGTAATTTTCTGAGGTATTTTAAATTTAATCCTGCCTGTGACATATTGACTAATTTGATTAGCACAAATATACTAATATATTTAGTTTATCAAAATTTATTTTTTTTATTTTTGAAAAACATAATTCACATAAAATTGTTCACCTAAAAGTTCAAAACCATCTTTGTAAAACCATCTTATTTGTGACTGAACAGCATTACCAAAATGACAAGGCAGACCGCCAGAATAAAATTTGCATCAACTTCAGTTCTTAAAAATCACTTTTCTCACAATAATTTTTTCAATTACTTTTATTGTTCAATTTATCAAACATGAAAAAATGTACACTGCTGTTTTTAATTTGCTCAATAATCATTTCAGCCCAGGCACAATTAACAGAAAAATCAATAGATTCTCTTGTTAACCTTACCCTTAAAACTTTTGATGTACCCGGCATTGCAGTAGCCATTATAAAAGACGGGAAAGTAATTCATGCAAAAGGATATGGAGTAAGAAGCCTCGCCAATAATTTACCGGTAGATGAGAATACATTGTTCGGCATTGCATCTAACAGCAAAGCATTTACAAGTGCAGCTTTAGGAATGTTGGTAGATGAAGGCAAACTAAAATGGGATGATAAAGTAAGAGATTATATTCCTGAATTTAAAATGTACGATCCATATGTAACAGATGCATTTACTGTGAGAGATTTACTCACACACCGCAGTGGGCTTGGCCTTGGCAGTGGTGATTTAATGTTTTTTCCTGATGGTGGAAATTTTACAAGAGCTGAAATGATACACAATTTGCGATACTTAAAACCGGTGTCTGAATTTCGCACAAAATATGATTACGATAATAATTTATACATTGTTGCCGGAGAAGTTATTGCAAAAATAAGCGGTATGAGTTGGGAGGAATTTGTGGAACAGCGCATTATGAAACCAATAGGTTTTACAACAACAAAAACATCTTACAACAGGGTAACAAACAATCCTAATATTATTGATGCCCACGCTCCTGCGGATGGAAAAGTAATAATGATTCCGCATGATTGGAATCCCGTTGCAAACGCAGCCGGTGGCATTGTTAGCAATCTTACAGATCTTACAAAATGGATCATTTTACAAATGAATGATGGTAAATATGGCGACGGTAAACAACTTTTCAGCAAAGCAGTTCACGACGAAATGTGGAGCCCGCAAACTATTATTCAACAATCACAAGGCGGTCCTTACAACACCCATTTTTCTTCCTATGGATTGGGTTGGTTTTTAAGCGATGTCAAAGGATACAAACAGGTTACACACACAGGAGGACTTGCGGGTACGGTCACTCAAATTACTTTATTGCCCGAGCTTAAACTTGGCATCATCGTTCTCACAAACCAGCAATCCGGCGCAGCTTTCAGCGCTATAACCAATACTATTAAAGACAGCTACCTTGGTTATCCAAACCGGGGTTGGGTAAAAACTTACAGCGATCGAACAGCTAGTGGAAATGCAGCTGCAAAAAAAATTACTGATCAAATTGCGGCAGATGTTGCAGCACAACAAAAAATTGGTGCAGCAAAAATTATTGATACATTATTTGCCGGCACTTACAAAGATAAATGGTTTGGCGATGTAATTATTACCCCTAAAAATGGTAAGCTGTGGTTTGCCTCAGTAAAATCGCGGAGGCTCAATGGTTACATAACGCAGTACAAAGGCAATACTTTTATTGTAAAATGGACGGACAGAAGTTTTGATGCAGACGCTTATGTTTTGTTTAATATGGATAGAAACGGAAGTGCCAGCGGTTTTACCATGGAATCAATTTCGCCATTAACTGATTTTAGTTTCGATTTTCAGGACCTTGATCTAAAGAGAGTGAAATAGCTAATTGTTGATGGTAAATTTTAGTACAAAATTTATTTGGGGCTTTCGAGAGTTAGATACTCTTTAAGCTTTTGCTCGGGCTTTGCGTTGCTATCTTTTTATTCGCTGATGCGATATAAAAAGTATATCCACTTCAATCCCGCAGCCCTTCAGCAATAAAACAATATCAAACATTTAAAAGCTGGGAAGTGCGGGTATTAATTGCCCCATATTTTCTCATCGGCTATAATAATAAACATTTTAATAATTTCCTTAATATCCTACAATGAGGGGCATCTTTTTTGTAATATTGCAAATAAGAATACAATAAAGTATTTTTAGTAACTTTTAAATTACATCTTATGAAATCAATTTCTGTTGCAATTCTATTAATGAGTGCAATAACATTAACCAACTGCTCATCATCAAATATGATGGGAGATTCATCTAAACCAGTTATGGTTGGAGGTGCCCAAATGCTTTCAACAAAAAATATAGTTGAAAATGCAATGAATTCTAGTGTTCATACTACACTTGTAGCTGCTGTAAAAGCTGCAGGTCTTGTTGAAACTTTACAGGGTGCAGGTCCTTTTACTGTATTTGCTCCAACAAATGCAGCATTCGATTTATTGCCTGCAGGTTCTGTAGATCTTTTAGTGAAACCATATAACAAAGTAACACTTACAAAAATTCTTACTTCGCATGTAGTAGCAGGTAGAATGAATGCTGCAGACCTTGCAAAAATGATTAAAGACGGAAATGGCACAGGTGTTTTAACTACACTTTCAGGTCATAAATTAATGCTATCAAGACAAGGAGATGCCATTTTAATTAAAGATGAAAATGGTGGAACAGCAGTAGTAACAACAGCAAATGTTTATCAAAGCAATGGAATTATTCACGTA
>JANXTG010000128.1 GCA_025352525.1 Ferruginibacter sp. | reverse complement strand
TACTTTATCGAGCTTTCCCTTCTTTTTTAAAGCAACATTTTCCAGAATAGTATTAATGCTTTCCTCCTTAGCTTTATCAATAAAACCGCAGGTGTTTATTATTACAATGTTGTGGTCAAGCTTTTCATTTTCATGAACTGTGTCTATATCGTTTGCAAGTAATTGTCCGCTCAAAACTTCACTATCCACCATATTTTTACTACAGCCAAGTGTAATAATATTTACTCTGTCTCTTTTTAAGGTTTTTGTTTTCATATTTTTTGCAGGTGCAAAGTTAAGTTATTGAAAAACAAGTTGGCGTTAAAAAGGGTACTAATGTTAGATATTTCAACTACTTCGCTATAAGTTTATTAAGATTATCTTCTTCAAAAAAAGGTTGGCAAATTTCTTTTGCTTTTTTAAGAAAGATACTCAACCCGATATTTTCAGAATTGTTTAATATGAGCGCACGTTCCATCGCAACTGTTTCATTTACAAACTGGGTGTTCTTAACTGCTTCTGCTGTTACCATTATTCTTAACCCATTGTCTTTTATTTTACCTAAAGCACTTATTACAAAACTCAAAGCCAGAAAATAATTTTTTTCGACCAAAACAAAAAACTGATTATTAGCTGCTACAGGCATAACATTAAAAGCAGAATTTACAACTGCAGGAATTAAATATTTTAATAGCTCAGGCGTTTCAATATCATTGTTTGTAAACTGTACACACCCACGCAATGCCTGTGGATAAATGCTAAGCCAGCGTAATTTTCTTCTTAACTCATGTACCTGTAATTCAATATCTGTAAATTCAGTTCCGGTTTCTTTATAAAATTCACTAACACTTTTAATAGCTTTTTGATAAAACTGTTTTATTAATTCCACTTCTTTTTCAGGAATTTGCCAGTCAGATTTTTTTATTCTTCTTCTTATTTTTTTTGTTCTGTATAAATCAGCAGATGTCCATTTTTTTTTAATTAAAATTTCATTAATTCCTTTAAGATTTTGTCCTCTTCTTGCTTCTACAAATAACCTTATTGTAGAAGGCATGATTGGATCTTCTAAAAAATCTTTTGCAAAACCATCATAATAATCTACTGCGCCAAACATATCTTCCAGGCTTTTAAAATATTCCATTGCATATAAAAATTTCTTTTTATTGTGCAATCCTGCATAAAGTTTAGATAACCCTTCCAGCATAAAAAGCTTTGTTCGTGCATCGTTTTTATATAAAAAGAGTGCAGGGTTTTGTGTGGTAGAAGCCTTTACCAACAATTCTTCAAGCTGTATTAGATAGTACTCAAACCTGCCCGGACCTTGTATCATAATAAAATGTAATTTTTAATAAAAAATGTATTATTGCTTTTCAAAAAAAGCTATTGTGCCGCCAACCCAGGTTTTATTTTTATTGTATCTTGTTCCAATCATTTGACCCTTGCTTAAGCGTGCAAGGTTGTGCACTGCAATTGGCCTTTCCCACTCATCTTTCCAAAAATAAAAAAGCCTAATTTCTGCTTTTGCAGGTTCATCAGGCGTTAAGATAATTGGGGCATACTTTACTTTTTTTTGCAATATCCAATTCTCAGGGTCAATAATATTGTCAATATCATGCTGCGTAACATCAATAACTACTCCCATACCTGCAAAAGAAAAAAGTGGTTTTAAAACATAATCGTCCAGATTTACAGGCATGGTAATCTCGTTTAAGAAAAAGGTTTCCGGCACATTAGGGTTGTCAATAAACGGTAAGGTAAACTTGCTTATTCTGTAAAACCAGTTGGGATGAGGTATCCATTTTACATCGTACTCTTTTCTAAGATCTATTAAATCCGTTAAGTTTTTCTGCTGCTGCAGATCATCAAAAATAAGCCTGTTGTAGATGCGTTTTACAATCTGCTTTTCGCCATTTTCTTTTTCGTAATATAAAGTTTTGCCATCAGCTTTTAATTTGGTAAGGCAAACTGTTTCTACACCAATTAATTGTTTCGTAGCATCAAAATCAATTCGTGTTTTTTGTTGATCAGGATATATTTCCAGGAGAATAACTTCGTTTAAATTATAATCCCCAATGATGATGTTTTTTAATAATTGTAAATAAGATTCTTTGTTGTAACCATTTAAATAAGAAGAATAATTTTCAGGTAAATCGGCATAAGTTGCTGCTATTTCGCTTTGAAAAGCCTGAAAAGCATACAGTGTTGGAAAGCCCTGCATTTCTATTAACTGCGGTTCATAGGGACCAGCTGAATTTTCACAAATACCAAAATCAAATACCATACATTCCGGATGTTCTTCATCGCCAGCCACCCTTACATCTTTAGGTATGCTTCTCTCAGTTAAGGCTTTAAAATTTGGAGCTACAATTAAATCAATTATATCTTCACAGGCATCCAACATTTTTTTTGTAAATTCTTTGGGAATAAAAATTGGCGTTTCTGCAATCCTAAAATCTAAAGTTCCCGGGCTCACAGCTTCAATGTTATTGATATAGTTGCTGTACTTTTCCTCTGTAAAACCTTTATTGAAAATATCTCTTAATATTTTTTGCATATAACTTTAGTCGATGAAAGCAATAGTAAAATCAGCAATGTCTTTTATTTAATCTTAAAGCTATTTAATATATTTTGTTAAGCCGTTAGAATTGTTAAAAAGTTGATTTTATAAAGTTGGTATTTTCAGATGATAAACGGCAGCATTTAAAAAATTTGGCAAAATATGACTGTAAGTATGTAAAATTTTATCAGGATCGCCGAGTTGATCTATCATGCTTTCCCATTTTTCTTCTCCGTGATTTTCCACTACAAGCTGTTTTCTTTCCGGCCTTTGCAAATACATACTCATACCAACTGCATCAGCCTCCGGGTGAAATTGTGTACCCACCATATAATCATTAAAACGAATTGACATAACAGCTCTTTCTAAAGGAACATGAGGGCGGTTTTTTTCAATAGCAAGAATTTTGCCTCCAATCTTTTTAATTGTATTGTGGTTAGGTTTTGTAACCTGGTAATCCCGGCTGTCAACAGCATAAAAAGGATCTGTAAGCCCATTAAAAATTACATCAGAACCTGCATCTGCTAAATAATGAATTGGAAAAACACCAAAAGCTGTGCTTTTTCTTTTGCTTACTTCGGCAACATCAAAATACCTGCAGGCGAGTTGAAAGGAATGGCAAATAAAAAAAACAGGCTTTTTGATAACATTTTTTTCAGCAGCATTAAAATGTTCAGCGGATTTTATCCAATTAAAAAAAGAATTTTCCCAAATGCTTCCTTTACTTTCCAATGGTGAGCCGGGGCCGCCAGTGCACAAGTACAGATCGTAATTAAAATCAGGAAGTTCATTGTGTTGACGCACATTAAATTCATCTCTTACAAGTTCGCAACCTTGCAAATCCGCAAATTGATTTAATATTTCCCGAAGACATCGCATTCCTTGATTCTCTGCACCTTCATACATATCTAAAATTGCCACCCGTAAAGGTCTATTTTTGTAAGTGCCCATCCTTCAAAAGTAGGAATTACTTCATAATTATTTTGTAGAAATGAGTAAATATATTACTACAGATATATTTTTAAACAATATGACAACTTAATTAAAACATAATTTGCTTAAAGGAAATTGCTCATAAGGGTTGTTTCTTTATTTTTACCCATAAATTTTTTATCTGCGAAAATTTCTAATCATATTATCAAGAATTATACTGGCAATTTTTTTGCTGTTAATAATTTTATATGGGGCGCTCCATTTATCTACTGTACAGACTTTTCTGGTAAAAAAAATTGCAGCCAATCTTTCAGAAAAGTTGCATACCAAGGTTACTGTAAAAAAAGTTGATGTACGTTTCTTCAATAAAGTTTTATTGCAGGATGTAATGATAGAAGATTTACAAAAAGATACCTTATTGTATGCCGGTACATTGAAGGCCAACGTTAATGACTGGTTTTTTTTTAAAAATAAAATTGCACTTGAAAATATTGGATTAGACGATGCTTTGGTAAATATGAAACGGACAGATTCTGTATGGAATTATCAGTTTTTAGTAGACTATTTTGCAACACCCAATAAGAAAAAAAAACCCGGTGGAGATGTAGTAATTGATTTAAAAGAACTTCATTTTAATAACATAAAATTTAATAAAATTGATGGCTGGATTGGGCAAAATATGATAGCCAATTTAGGCAAGCTTGATCTAACAATGGACCTGGTTGATGTTAAGAATAAGAAAATTTACATTAAACAGATATTACTTAAAAACCCTCTGTTTTCACAAAGAGATTATATCGGGAAAAAGCCTGTACAGGCAAATCTTCAACAGATAATAGAGAAAATACCGGTAATTGGTGCTTTTAAATGGAACGATGGCGGATGGGATATTAAGCTTGGTAAACTAGATATGGAAGACGGAGCTTTTCAAAACGATAAATTTACTGCAGAGCCTCCAAATATTGACAGGTTTGACGGAAAACACATTAGTTTTAAAGCGTTAAATGGTAGCATGAAAAATGTTCATTTTTTAAATGATACACTTACCATGTATATAAACTTAAGTGCAAACGAGCGTAGTGGCTTGCAAATAAAAAAACTGGAAAGCAACCTAAAACTAACTCCTGAAACGATGGAGTTTAAAAAACTTGATCTTATTTCAAATAAAAGCAGGTTAAGGGATTATTTTTCTATGACGTATAAAAGTTTTCAGGAAGACTTTAGCAGCTTTTTACATAACGTTTCTTTAGAAGCAAATTTTAAAGATGGCACGCTGAACAGCGATGATCTGGCTTTTTTTTCGCCCGATTTAAAAAACTGGAAAAGGTTGTTTTTTTTAGATGGAAATGTGAGAGGACCACTGGATAATTTCGTTTCAAAAAACATTAAAATAAAAACCGGGAACACCTTACTTGAAGGAAATCTGGCCATGCGAGGCTTACCCGACATCAACAGCACTTTTATAGATTTACAGGCCAAACAATTGCGTACAAACTATTCAGATATGATTGGCATTGTACCGCAATTAAAAAAAATACAGAATCCTGCAATTTCAAAACTTGGCAATGTTTCTTTTGCAGGAAATTTTGTTGGTTTTATAAGAGATTTTGTGTCTTACGGAACGTTTAATACTGCGCTTGGCAACCTTACAGCAGATGTTAATATGAAAACGCCTGTAAATAAAACAGCAGCTTATTCCGGAAGTATTTCTTCAACAAGTTTTAATTTAGGGGCATTTATACAAAATCCGCAACTTGGCCGAATTGCATTAAATGCAAAAATTGCAGGAAGTGGTTTTAGTTTAAATGACTTGAATGCAAAAGTAAACGGTAAAGTAAATTCAGTAGAATTTAATAACTACAATTATCATAATCTGGTTTTGAACGGCGATTTTGAAAAGAAACTTTTTATTGGTCATTTTTCCTTAGATGATCCCAATCTAAAAATATCAAGTTTTGACGGTGCACTTAATCTTTTGGAGAAAAACCCCGGCTTTAAATTACAGGCAAGTGTTGAAAAAGCAGACTTAAAAAATCTTGGCTTTACTACCGAAGCATTTAATTTTTCAGGAGATCTGGATTTAAATTTTACCGGCAACAGCATTGATAATTTTTTAGGAATAGCAAGAGTTTCGAATGCACAATTGCAACAACAAAATAAACAGCTTTCGTTTGATTCGCTCACAATTAATTCGGAAATTATTGACGGTAAAAAATCACTTTCTTTAAGTTCCAACGAGATTGAAGCCAATATTACCGGATATTTTAAAATTAAAGAATTGCCTGATGCTGTAAAGGTTTTGTTGGCTCGTTATTATCCAACCTACATTAAATCTCCTCCATTTACTGTAAACAGTATACAGGATTTTACCTTTAAAATAAAAACAAATAATGTTGATCAATATGTAAAACTTATTGATCCAAAACTTGGAGGTTTTAATAACTCAACTATCAGCGGTGATTTTAATTTACAAAATTATAACCTTCAACTAAAAGCGGTAATCCCCCAGTTTTATTATGATAAAAAAGCATTTAATAACTTTGTTTTAAACGGAAGAGGAACACGGGATACACTTACAAATGATATTGCAGTAGAAGATATTATTATTAATGACAGTTTGCATCTTCCAAATTCCAAATTAAATATTTCCACAAGCAACGATCTTTCTTTTATTAAACTAAATACGAGTGCCAGTAGAATATTTGGCGATGCGGAATTAAATGCAAGTATTCAGACCTTAAATGATGGCTTAAAAATTCATTTTTATCCTTCTTCATTTATTATAAATAACAAAAAATGGCAGCTAGAAAAAGATGGTGAGCTTACACTCCGTAAAAGATTTTTAGATGCGAGTGAAGTAAAGTTTTATCAGGAAAACCAGCAAATTATTTTACGCACAGAACTTTCTACAGAAAATGACAATACGCATTTGGTTGCCGAACTTAAAAACATTTCTATACAAGATTTTGGTTTTATTTTACCTGCAAGTCCTTCTTTAAAAGGCTTGATAACAGGCACAATTAATGTCACAGATGTTTTCGGAAAAACAAATATTGACTTTAAAGGCAGGGCAGACAGTTTTGAATTGGACGGCAGATATTTGGGCAAAGTAAATTTAACTGCTGATGCAAATACAACAACCGGACTTATTAATTTTAAAACAGATGCTGCAGAAAAGGACTTTGATTTTAACGTAACCGGATCTTTAGATTACAAAGACAGTACAGGCAATTCACTTGCAATAAATGCGCAGGTAAAAACTTTAAATATTGATATACTAAAACCCTATTTGAGTTCAATATTCAGTGATATCGAGGGTATTGCAAACGGTAATTTAAGCATTGCAAAAAATGATGATAATCTTACATTAATTGGAGATGCAATAATAAATAAAGGAAGTTTTAAAGTAGCTTATACACAGGTCCGTTATAATTTTGAAAAACAGCCGATACATTTTGGTAAAAATTTGATTGATATTGGAACACTTCAAATAAAAGATACACTTGGTAACGCAGGTATCGTAAGTGGAAAAATGTATCATACTTTTTTTAAAGAATTTTCATTTGAAGAAATGCGTTTTTCATCACCCAAAATATTATTACTTAATACTACACGAAAAGACAATGCGCAATTTTATGGAAAAGTTATAGGTAGGGGAAATATGTCGTTAAACGGAGATATTGCAAATATGAGAATGAATATTGACGGTGAACCAAGTGTTACAGATAGCAGTCATATTTATTTACCGACTGGCAATAATAAAGAAAGTAATGTAATAGATTATATAGATTTTGTTCAGTTTGGTTCTTTAATGGATAATGATTTATCAACCAAAGGACTTTCAAATTTGCTGGTCAATATGAATTTAGTTACCAACCCATCGTGCAAAATTGATGTGATACTGAATGAAGAAACCGGAGATATAATTAAAGGCGAAGGCAACGGCGAATTAAATATTACTGTAGGTACAAAAGAACCATTATCTATAAGGGGTAGATATGATATTACCAAAGGTGAATACACTTTTAATTTTCAAACTTTTTTAAAAAAACCCTTTACAGTTAGCCGTGGAAGCATTACCTGGAACGGTGATCCTTTGCTTGCCAATATAAATATGGATGCAGAATATCTTGCAAAAAATGTAGATATCAGCAGCATTACATCTTCAATAAATTTAAGACAGCAGGAAGATATTACCATCCTTTCAAAAATTACAGGTACGTTAAAAAAGCCGGTAATAAGTTTTGAGTTTCAATTACCCGAACGAAGTGAATTTAACCGAGATTTTTATGTAGTAAGAAGATTAGCAGATTTTAAAAATGATGAAAATGAAATGAACAAACAGGTTGCCAGCTTACTTTTATTTAACCAGTTCATCAGTAACAGTCAAGCTTTAATAACCGGCAGCAGCACACTTGCAATTGCCACAAGTACTATTGGAGGTGCAGTGAGTTCATGGCTCACAAGCATATTAAGTAGTGCGCTGGAAAAAGCAACAAACGGTATTGTTTCGGTTTTGGTAGATGTAAATCCATCCCTAAATTTTCAACAGGCAAATCAATTACAGGCAAATATCAGATCCAGTATAAAATTTAAAATTAGTAAAAACCTGCAGTTGTTGGTTGGTGGAAATATAGATTACAATAATCCAATAACGCAGCTTTACAGCAAAGGGGTAATTACACCTGATATTTCTCTGGAATGGTTAATTAATAAAGACGGATCATTAAGGGTTGTTGGATTTAACCGAACTACAATTGATTTTACAACAGGCCAAAGAAACCGCTCAGGCGTGCAGCTTACGTATAGAAAAGAAGTTGACAGACTTGGAGATATTTTTAGAAGTAAAAAAAGAATCCAGGAATTAGATTCTTTAAAATTTGCGCCAAAGAAAAAGATTTAGCTATCAATGGGGAGCGAGAAATCCTGCTTCCAAAACAGGAACATTTCTGGCTATCCAATAGTATACTACAACCAATGCACACAAGTAAATAAACCATACTTGATTTACAATATTGATTTTAATATTAGTTAGAGGTCTGATAAAATTAATTGTTTGAATGGCATAATAAACCATTAAAAAAGGCAGGCAAAAAACCAATAGAATATTAGCATGCACTGCCGCAATTATATTACCTGTAAGCAGACTGTGTAAAGATCTTTGCGTTCCGCAACCCGGGCAAAACAATCCGGTAAGTTTATAAAAGATGCAGCCCGGAAAATATTTATTAGTTACAGGATCAAATACAAAATAAATACAAGCCACTACAATACATAGAAGCAGTATTAGAATAACTTTTTTTTTATTTGTCTTTAACATCTTCATCTGGAACTAGCTGCAATAAAACCCCCAACTCCTAATACAACAAAAAATAAAAAATACAGCGCAATAACACCTATGCCAACCCAAAAACCAATCTTTGTCCACTTTGCTGCTTCTTGAGATGCTCTAAGAGAACCCTCATAATCTCCTGATGCAAATTTAGAAGATACTGAGGCGGCGTTTACTATACCTACAATACCAAAAGGCAAACAACATAAAAGGGTTACCAAAATTGATTCCGCTAACCAGTTTTTTGGTTGTTGTAGAGGTGTAATTATATCCATATTGTTAGTTTTAATTCATAACAATATAGATAATAATCAATATATGAAACTAGAAATTATAAGCCACTTAAAATCTCGTGCCCCAGTTTATCTCTTTTTGTAAAAAGATATTTTTCATTATGAAGGTTGGGTTTCATTTCAATAGTCACATTATCAACAACCTCAATACCATAGCCGGAAAGGCCTGCACGCTTACGGGGATTATTACTCATCAACCTCATTTTTGTAACATTTAATTCCCTTAAAATTTGAGCTCCAACTCCGTAATCCCGTTGATCGCCTGCAAAACCAAGTTCAACATTTGCTTCTACAGTATCCCGTCCTTGCTCTTGTAATTTGTAGGCTTTTAATTTATTTAGTAATCCAATACCTCTACCCTCCTGGTTCATATATAACACCAATCCTTTACCTTCTTTTTCAATAATTTCTAAAGCATGGTGCAGCTGCTCGCCGCAATCACATCGTAATGATCCAAGTATATCGCCCGTTAAACAACTGCTGTGTACTCTTACAAGAATTGGTTCATCTTTTTTCCAGCTTCCTTTCTTTAATGCTAAATGAACATCTCCCGTATTAACCTGCGTAAAAGCAATCAATTCAAAGTCACCGTATTTAGTAGGCATATTTACTCGAACTTCTTCTCTAATAAGCGTTTCATGTTTTAACCTGTATGCGATCAGGTCTTTTATAGAAATTATTTTCAGATTAAATTTTTCAGCAATTATTCTTAGTTGTGGTAGTCTTGCCATGCTCCCATCCTCATTCATTATCTCAACCAAAGCACCTGCGGGTTCAAAACCTGCAAGCATTGAGATATCTATAGTAGCTTCTGTATGTCCTGCTCTTCTTAAAACTCCACTGTTTTTTGCTTTTAGAGGAAATATGTGTCCGGGCCTACCAAGATCCTCAGGTTTTGTTGAAGGATTTATTAGGGATAAAATTGTTTTTGATCTATCATATGCTGAAATTCCTGTTGTACAGCCATCTCCCAATAAATCTATGCTTACAGTAAAGGCCGTTTCGTGTAAGGATGTATTGTCCATGACCATTGGTTGAAGTTGCAGTTCTTCACATCTTTTTTCAGTTATAGCTGCACAAATGAGTCCACGCCCATGGGTACTCATAAAATTAATTACTTCGGGTGTTACATTTCTTGCAGCAGTTACAAAATCTCCCTCATTTTCTCTGTCTTCATCATCAACAACTATAATCAATTTACCCTCCTGTATATCTGAAATTGCCTCTTCTATGGTATTTAACATCAATAAAATTTATTACAAAGTTACCTAACAAACAAAATTTTTACAACAATGATTTCGTTTATCGAAAAATTTACAATACAAATTCAGAGTTTTAAGAATGTTTTTGTTTAAAAAATTGTTAATAAAACAGATGCGATATTAGGAAAAGAGTTGTTTCTTTGCCGCCTAAACTTAATAAGTATGCATTTGAGAAAAATTTTTCCTTTTTTTATTGCGCTTTTATCATTGCCATTCATCATGAATGCTCAGGTTACAACGAGTAGCATATCAGGCAGTGTAAAATCTGGCAGCTCTGCTGAATTGCCCGGCGCTTCTATTAGCGCTGTTCATATTCCAACAGGAACAGTTTACAGTGCCTTAGCACGTTCAGGCGGACGTTTTGATATCAATAATATGAACCCCGGAGGTCCTTACAGAATAACAGCTACTTTTTCGGGTTTTCAAACCGAAACCAGAGAAGACGTTTTTTTAATTTTAGGTGAAACGCTTAAAACAGATTTTAATTTGGGCAGTAAAACCACTGACTTGTCAGCTGTTGTAGTTACAGGCAGAAGAGTTACCACTGCAAAAACCGGTATCGAAACAAGTATTGGAAGAGCTAAATTAGATATACTTCCAACTATTGGAAGAAATTTGGGCGATTATTTAAGATTTACACCCCAGGCCAAAGTTAATGGAGCAAGTATTTCTATTGGTGGTCAAAACAATAGGTACAATGGATTTTTAATTGATGGTGCAGTAAACAATGATGTATTTGGATTAAGTGCTTCAGGAACAAATGGTGGACAGGCAGGAACACCACCAATTAGTATTGATGCAATAGATCAATTGGTGGTACAAATTGCTCCATTTGATGCGTCTGTAGGTAATTTTACAGGTGGTTCTATTAATGCAGTAACTAAGGCCGGCAGCAACGTATTTCATGGTTCAGCTTACTATGTTTTTAGAAATCAAAATCTTGCAGGGCTTACTCCAAATGTTGAAGATGATTTAAGAATAAAATATCCCAAATTCAAAAATCAAACTTCAGGCTTTACTATCGGAGGTCCAATTATAAAAAATAAAGCTTTCTTTTTTATAAATGCTGAAAAACAAAAAGATAATCGTCCTCAACCTTACACAGGACCTGAGAGTAGCGTAATTGATTCTATAAATAAATTGGTAACACATCTTAAAACAAAATACGGCTACGATCCAGGAGATTTTAGAAACAATGAGGATAACATAGACCGTACTAACATTAATACCCGTTTTGATTTTAATTTAAACCCTGATAACAAACTTACACTGAGTTACAGATATACCAAGGCAGAACGTATTAATGCAAACAGAAGTTCTTATAACGGAGCCACGGGTTCTATAGCATTTACAAACGGCGCACTGTTTTTTCCTTCAATAACTAATTCAGGGAATTTAGAATTAAATACCAAATTTAGTAATACTCAAAATAATAAATTCAGGGTTTCTTTTACTGATGTTAATGATGACAGAGGATTTATTGGTGATCCTTTTCCTACAATAACTTTAGCAGCGTTTAATGGTGGACCGTCATACACAGTGGGTTCCGAAGCTTCTTCATCGGCTAATGTACTAAAGCAGAGAATTGTAAATTTTTATGACGCATTTAAACTTTATGCCGGTAAACATGCGCTGACATTTGGTGCAGATTTGGATTTCAATAAATCATACAACCTGTTTATTAACAGGAATTTTTCGAACTGGAATTACTCATCTCTAGGAACAGGAGCTTCAATTATTGGTCCGCTACAGGCATTTATGGAAGATAGAGGACCATCGAGAATTCAAAGAAGTTATTCTTTGGTAGATCAAGGAAATAAAGGAGGTGATGCAAACACCAATGCAGCCGCCAACTTTAAATCAGTTCGTGTAGGTTTCTTTATAAATGATGACATCAAGGTAGCTGATAATTTTACATTGACCTTAGGTTTACGTGCGGATAAAACATCATTTAATACCGAAGTTCCTATTGATGCTTTTTTTAGAGATTCAGCCTTACCTGTTATTAGTAAATCATATGATTTAATGGGTGCTACAGCAGGACAAAAATTTAAACCCTCATTTTTATTTTCTCCACGGTTAGGATTTAAATATACCATTGATGATCAAAATATCACAATCCGTGGTGGTGTTGGTGTTTTTGGAGGTCGTACTCCATTAGTTTGGCCCGGCGGTTTATATTCAAATACAGGCAACATAATAGGTGCTCTGGATACTGCAAGAACTGCCGCACAATTAAATGCTGCAGGAACTCAATATGGTTTACAACAACCGTTAGGAACTCCGATACAATTTAGAAGAGATGTAAATAACCAGCTGACACAATCGGATTTTGGATTGCCATCTAACCTAATTGCATCTCAGGGTGATGTTAATATAATAGCCAGACATTTTAAACTTCCAACTGTTTTGAAATCTTCTTTGGCGGCTGATAAACGTTTTGGAAATGGTTGGACGTTTACTACAGAATTATTATTTACCAAAAATATTTATGAAGTAGACTGGCAAAATGTAAATTTTGCTCCTCAATCTGCTACTAATTTAAAGGCAACAGGTCCAGATAACAGAGATATTTATCCAACAGCAGGTGCAACCAAATTTATATACAGACAAGGTGGCGCCACAGCGCTTGCCAGAAATCCATACTCAAATGTAATTTTGATAAAGAATTCTGAAGGTGCCAAAGGATATGCATATAATTTAACCTTCCAAATTTCTAAGGAATCTAAAAACGGTTTCCAGTTTAATGCAGCATACACTTACGGAAATTCAGCCGTTAATAACGAAGCAACAAGCTCAGTAAATGTTAGTAACTGGCAATTTCAGTCAACAGTTAGAGGTCGTAATTACAATGTACTTTCTACGTCTAATTTTGATCTTGGACATCGCATTTATGCTTTGGCTTCTAAGAAATTTACTTATGCTAACAAACATGCTTCTACCACCATTACTTTAAGTTACAATGGTCAATCAGGTAATCCATATAGTTATGTTTATTCAGGTGCTATAGTTGGTGATGGTGTTAACGGTAATGATCTTATGTACATACCTGCAAATAGAGCAGAAATGGACCAAATGGTTTTCACTTCAAAATTAACGGGAACGCAAACACCTGCTGCAACGGCTCAAAATATTACTGATCAAAAAAATCAGTTTGAAGATTTCATAAACAGCGATAAATATTTGCGTAAAAACAGGGGGCAATTTGCAGCAAGAAATGGTGCAAGGCTACCTTTTACAAATATCTTAGATGCAAATTTAAGCCAGGAATTTATGATGAAAGTTGGTCAACAAACACATAAAGTTGCCGTAACGCTTGATATTTTTAACCTTACTAATTTAATTAACAGAGACGCAGGTAAAATATTCTTTGTAAGTAATGACCAAACGAACGTTGTTAGCTTCCGTGGTTTTCAAACAGGAACTACCGTACCAACATTTCAGTTTTTTAAACCAATTAATAACAAACCGTACTTTACTAATGATGTACAAACGAGCGCAAGCACTAGCAGTCGTTGGAATGCTCAGTTAACATTTAGATATTCATTCTAAATACATTTATTTATTTAAAAAAAACCTCCGAAAATTCGGAGGTTTTTTAATGCCCAAAAATTTAAAGGGTAACATTTTCTTAAAGTTGCGGTATTCGATTTTTAAGCAACTTTGCAACCAAACCAAAACAAAAATTATGAAAAGAAAATTACTTTTTTCCTTATTTTTTTCATGCTGCATTTCTTTTGCATTTGCTCAAGAAACCACATCAGAAATTCAGGGAATTGTAAAAAATGGCAATACTGCTGTTGCCGGTGCCACTATAACGGCCATACATCTGCCTACAGGTACAAAATATACGGTAGCAACAAGAGTTGATGGCAGATACAATTTGCCAAACGTAAAAATTGGCGGTCCCTACATTGTTACAATTACCAACGTAGGTTCAAAAGATAAAATAAAAGAAAATATATTTTTGTCTCTTGGCCAGGTATACAATGCTGATTTTTCAATAGAAACTGATACAAAAGATTTGGCAACAGTTGTGGTAAGTGGCTTGAGGCAGGATAAAATAATTAATAACAGCCGTACAGGAAGCCAGGAAGTAATTACAAGAACACAAATTGAAAGATTACCGACTATAAGCAGAAGTCTGTCTGACTTTACAAAACTTACGCCTTCATCTAATGGTTTAAGTTTTGGTGGTGTAAGCGGTTCTTATAATAACCTTACTGTTGATGGAGCAAATTTTAATAATGCGTTTGGTCTTTCAGGTACACTGGGCGGGCAGGCAAATTCCCAGGCGATAAGTATAGATGCTATTGAGCAAATACAGGTTAATGTTTCTCCTTACGATGTTAGACA
>JANXTG010000068.1 GCA_025352525.1 Ferruginibacter sp. | reverse complement strand
GAACAAGGGTTATTGGGAGCCTCTGTACCGGAAGAATTGGGAGGTTTAGGGAAAGATTTTATTACCTCAACAATAGTTAGTGAAGGGTTGGGCGGAGGCTACTCCTTTAGCGTTGCAATATCCGCACACACAGGTATTGGTACTTTACCGATCTTATATTTTGGTACACCGGAACAAAAAGAAAAGTACATTCCCAAGCTGGCCTCCGGGGAATGGAAAGGTGCTTATGGCTTAACCGAACCCAACAGCGGCAGTGATGCATTAGGTGCAAAAAGTAGTGCGGTGCTTTCTGCCGACGGCAAAAACTACATTTTAAACGGACAAAAATGCTGGATCACCAATGGTGGTTTTGCAGATGTCTACACCGTTTTTGCAAAAATTGATGGCGATAAGTTTACCGCTTTTATTTTAGAGCGTGGCATGGATGGTTTTACTCTTGGGCCTGAAGAACATAAAATGGGTATCAAAGGATCTTCTACTGTGCAACTTTATTTTCAGGATTGTAAAGTGCCGGTTGAAAACCTGTTAGGCGAAATTGGCAAGGGGCACATTATTGCTTTCAATATTTTAAATATTGGCAGATTAAAATTATGTGCGGCTGCATTAGGTGGTGCTAAAATGGCTTTTCATTCTGTAGTAAAATATGCCAATACCCGTGAGCAATTTAAAACTGCCATTGCAAATTTTGGAGCAATTAAACACAAACTTGCTGAATGTGCTACCCGCATGTGGGTAAGTGAAAGTGCATTGTACCGCACCAGCAAATGGATAGATGATAAAGAAACTGAAATGATAGCATCGGGCAAAACTTTTGCCGAAGCGCACCTTGGTTCTGCAGAAGAATTTGCCATTGAATGTGCCATGCTTAAAGTTGATGGCAGTGAGGTGTTGGATTTAATTGTTGATGAAGGCGTGCAGATACATGGTGGTAATGGTTTTAGTGATGAATATATGATTAGCCGTGCTTACAGGGACAGTCGGATCAACAGAATCTACGAAGGAACAAATGAAATTAACCGTTTGCTTACGGTGGATATGATGTTGAAGCGTGCCATGAAAGGCAAGCTGGATTTGATGGGACCGGCAATGGCCGTAAGTAAAGAGTTGATGAGCATTCCGGATTTTGGGAACGAAGATGAAACGGCTTTTGCTGCAGAGAAAAAAACTGTGGTTCAAATGAAAAAAGCAATTTTGATGGTTGCCGGTTCAGCAGTACAAAAACTGATGATGGGCTTGAGCGACCAACAAGAAATACTGATGAATATTGCAGATATGAGCATTGCAACTTTTCATGCAGAAAGTGCGTTGCTTCGTGTAATAAAAATGAGCGATAAGCAAGGCGCAGATGCAGTATCGGTACAAACAGATATGATGCATGTTTATTTAAATGATGCGGTAGATGCAGTAAATAAAGCTGGTAAAGAAGCTATAAATGCATTTGCCGAAGGCGATGAACAACGCATGATGTTGTTGGGCCTAAAACGTTTTACAAAAATGGCACCCTTTAACAGCAAAGATGCAAGAAGAAGAATTGCTGATGCTTGTATAAAAGCAAATAAATATCCCTGGTAGGTTTTGTTTTGAACCACAAAGGTGCAAAGTGAAGAAGGGTCACAAAGAAATTAAAGCGGGTGTTATGCATCCGCTTTTTTATGTTACTTAAAAATTAAATAAGTAACCCAGCTCAACAAATAAGCCAGCCCAGTCATATAAATAAATTGTATTACTGGCCATTTCCAGGTTTTGGTTTCCCGCTTTACAATAACGAGTGTACTCATACACTGCATGGCGATTACATAAAATACAAGAAGGGATAAACCAGTGGCAAGGTCATAAACTTTTGTACCATCTGCCCGTTTTGCGGCAGCCATTTTTTGCCGAAGGGTACTGCTGTTTGCATCTGCATCATCTCCTACAGAATAAAGTGTAGCCATCGTTCCAACAAATACTTCTCTGGCAGCAAAGGAAGTAATAAGGGCTATTCCTATTTTCCAGTCATACCCCAAAGG
>JANXTG010000058.1 GCA_025352525.1 Ferruginibacter sp. | reverse complement strand
TACAGCATTACAGTGCCTGATAATGCAGTATTGGTAATAAGCTCTGTTGGCTACGAACTTATTGAAGAAACAGTAAGTGGCAGAACAGAAATAAATGTGGTATTAAAAACCCAGGCAAAAGCAATTGAAGAAGTTGTAGTTATAGGTTATGGCACCCAAAGAAAAAAAGATTTAACCGGCTCAGTAGCCAGTGTTTCCGGTGCAGAACTTGCCAAACAACCCGTGCTTACTGCTACACAGGCCGTACAGGGCAAAATTGCAGGTGTACAGGTAATCAGCAGTGGTGATCCAAATTCACTGCCTGTAATTCGTATTAGAGGAACAGGGACCATGCTGAGTGGTGCAAACCCTTTGTATGTTGTTGATGGTATAATCAATGATGACATCAGAAACATAAATTCTGCAGACATTACCAGCTTAGAAGTTTTAAAAGATGCATCTGCTACGGCTATTTATGGTATGAGAGCAGCAAATGGTGTAGTGTTGATTACTACTAAAAAAGGCAGGCCGGGCAGAATGATAGTTAGTTACGACGCTAGTGTTGGTGTTAAAGAAGCTACCAGCCTTGTAAATATGGCGGGTGCTCAACAATATGCTAATTATGTAAATGAAGCAAGTTTGTATTACGGCTCTGGCGACAGCTCAGTTACAAAATCAATGTTGCAAAAAGGCAGCAACACTGATTGGTATGGCGAAATATTAAAGCGAGGTTTTTTTCAAAACCACAATCTTTCTTTATCAGGCGGCAGCGATAAAATAAATTATTTTTTTAGTGCAGGATACCTCACTGACGAAGGAATTATCAGAACAAATAATTTTAAGCGTTTTACTGTTAGAAGTAACAACGATTATAAAATATCGAACATTTTTAAAGTGTCTACTTTACTTTCTTACAGTAGATCAGATGTTAGAAATGTAGACCTTAATGCATTTAATATTGCTTACCGTGCTGCACCTTATGTTACTGCTTTTCAAAACGGTAAATACGGCAATACTTCTTTATCAAATAATGTAGGTAACCCAATTTTAGATCAGGATAAAAACAACAATTCCGGAAAAGGCGATAGATTTCAGGGCAATATAGTTGGCGAACTAAAACCGGTATCATGGCTTACTTTAAGAACAAGTTTTGGGGTAGATAAAAATAACTTTAGAAGCGTAAGCTACGGTTACAAGTATGATAACGATGGACCTAACAATGTTTTTCTTACCACAGGCAGTAATCAATTAAGACCAAGAAGCAGTTTAGGTATTTCTGAAAGCCAGGGCAACAGATATGTATGGGATAACACAGCTACACTTGCAAAAAAGTTTGGCGATAATAACATCAGTTTATTGGTAGGTACAACAGCAGAAGAAATTAAAAGCAACAACATTGGCGGTTCAAGGTTCGATGTACCTGAAGATAAAAGTCAATGGTATTTAAATGCAGGTTCTTCCATTGGTGCAACCAATTTTAATGGTGGCGATAAATCTACCCGCAGCTCTTATTTAGGTAGATTAAACTATAGCTTTAAAGATAAATATTTCTTAACTGCAACCGGTCGTTATGACGGTACATCCCGTTTACCTTCTGCAAACCGTTGGGGCTTTTTCCCTTCTGTCGGTGCAGGTTGGCTTATTAGTAGCGAAGATTTTATGCAAAGCCAAAAAGTAGTAAACAATTTAAAGCTAAGAGCCAGCTACGGCAAAGTAGGTAACGACGGTATACCTAGTAACTCATTCAGTTCTCTTGCTACTACAGGTCTGCCTTATTTCTTTAACGGTGTTGAAGTTTTAAATTTTAGGCTCGAGAAGATATATGATCCACGGATAAGATGGGAAATTACCAGAGAATACAATGCAGGTTTAGATTTTGGTTTGCTTAAAAACAGATTGAGTGGTAGTGTAGATGTGTACGACAGAAAAACAACAGATGCTCTTGTAAGAATTAAAATACCGGCTATTTTAGGAAGTGATGAATATATTACAAATGCAGCGACATTTACCAACAAAGGAGTAGAACTTGGGTTAGATTGGAAAGACAATATTAGCAATGCAGTTAAATACAACATTGGTGGTAACATAGCTTTCAACAAAAACAGAATTACCAATTTAAATGGTGGACAGGCAATACCTGACGGCGGTGTAGGAGGTCAGGGTAATACTACTTTATCTGATAATGGGCAGCCTATTGGTAGTTTCTATCTGTTAGAAGCCATGGGTGTTTTTCAAAATGAAAAACAGGTTGCAGCATCTGCACAACCCAATGCAAAACCAGGTGATTTAATTTACAGAGATGTAAATGGTGATGGTAAAATTGATGCCGCAGATAGAGTATATCAAGGTTCTTACCAACCCAAATATACTTATGGTGTAAACGGTGGTATTAGTTACAATGCCTTCGATTTATCTGTCGGTGGTTACGGTACAGGTGGTGGTAAAATTTACAATGGTAAAAAAGCTGCACGTGGCGATTTTAGAGACAACATAGAAACAAAAGTTGCCAACAACCGCTGGACGCCAAATAATCCTAATAGTGGAATACCTAGGGCAACATTAGAGGAATTGCCTGCGTCTACATACTTTTTAGAGAAAGGTGACTTTTTTAGAATTAATAATCTAACGGTTGGGTATACGCTTCCAACAACATTACTGAGCAAAGTTAAAATACAAAGCTTAAGGGCTTATGTAACTGTACAAAATCTTGCTACCATTACAAAGTACAGCGGCTTCTCTCCTGAGATCAACAATGGCAGTGTATTGGCAGGCGGCATTGAGCAAGCCATTTACCCAACCACACGCACATTTGCATTTGGTGTTAATGTAGGTTTTTAAATTATTAATAATTAAAGTTCTTAAAATGAAAAATAAAATAAAATTATACACGATTCTTCTTTTAACAACTGTATTGATAAACAGTTGTAAAAAAAGTTATTTAGAGGTAGACCCTCAGGGCCAAATCACAGAAACCCTTGCGTTAAAAGATCCTGATGCAGCAGCAAAGCTCGTAGGTGGCGTTTATAGCACCCTATATTTTGGTGGGTTCGATAAAACAACAGTTGGCTTTTTATGGGTGTTGGCAAATGATGTTGCCAGCGATGATGCTGATAAAGGCAGTACTCCGGGCGATTTTAGCGACCTGGGATTAATTGATAACTTTAATCCTAACCCAAATATTTTTATCTTTAATAACATTTGGGTTGGTCATTTTAGTGGAATCGTAAGTGCCAATAAAGCCATTGATATTTTAGGCAAAAGTACGCTTGACGCAACCACTAAAAATAGATTATTAGGGGAAGCAAGATTTTTACGTGGTTTATATTATTTTAACCTGGTGCGCTTTTTTGGAGGTGTACCAAAACTTATTTCGGTGCCTTTGCCAAGCGAAGGCAACAGTGCTGCATTAAATACCAGAGCCACAGCTGCTGAAATTTATGCCGTTATCCTTTCAGATTTTCAGTTTGCTGCCGATAATTTGCCGTTGGTTGGAGACCCTTCAACACAAACTGGAAGAGCAAACAAAGGCGCAGCACAATCTTACCTTGCAAAAGTATATATGTACCAGCGCAACTGGCAAAAAGTACTGGACCTTACAACCGCAGTTGTTAACTCAGGCAAATACTCTTTGGTGTCTGATTACAATTTTATATTTAGAGAAAAACCGGTTGGAGGTCAGGGCGGCACAAACAACAGCGAGTCTATTTTTGAGGTACAAACAGGAATTAATGTTGGTGCAAATGCAGTAAGCCCACTTTTCAGCAATGGACAAGGCGCACGTTCTCGTGGCGGATGGAATGACTTGGGATTTGGATTAAATACGCCATCTCAGGATTTAGCAAATGCATATGAAGCGGGCGATACCCGAAAAAATGCTACCATCATTTTTGTGCAACCTACCTTGCCAGGCAATAGCCCCGGTACAATCTTGTGGGATGGGTTCCGTATTCCTACAAAAGATTCTGTAGAAAATGATCGCTATAGTTATAAGCCTTACCACAGCGCAATAGCAGAAAGTCCTCAGCTGGATAACAACAAAGATACCAAGCCAAAAAATATCCGGCTAATGCGCTATGCAGAAGTATTGTTGATGTATGCAGAAGCATCTGCCATGCTTGGAAATGCTGATGGACTAAATAAATTAAACATGGTGCGCAGCAGAGCAAACTTACCGGCAACTACTTTAACCCAGGCAAATGTTTGGAAGGAAAGAAGAACAGAACTTGCTATGGAAGAAGATCGCTTTTTAGATCTTGTAAGGCAGGGAAGAGCTGGTGTTGTTTTAAGAGCACTCGGCAAACCTTTTGTAGATGGCAAACACGAATTGTTTCCTATACCGCAGGCACAGATTGATTTAAGTGGTGGACGTTTAATACAAAATCCGAACTATTAAGTAATACAACAAAAACTCAATAAAATGACTACATATATAAACACTAAATCAAAAACACGCTTACTGTGTTTAACTATACTCATTGCTTTAGGCAGTTGCACCAAAGTAAATCGCAATGATGATGTAAAATTAGGAGATCCGCCACCGGTACCCGGAGGTTATACGAACTCCAGCCAGGTTGCAACCGCCAATTTATTAGCATACTGGAATTTTGA
>JANXTG010000053.1 GCA_025352525.1 Ferruginibacter sp. | reverse complement strand
TTAGAAAAACCACCGTCGTGAAATAAATTTTGCATTGTTACCATTTTTGTAAGATCACTAAAAAGCGTAACACAATAGTTGGCACAATCTTCTGCACTTGCATTACCAAGGGGACTCATCTTTTCCGCATAAGAAATAAATCCGTCAAATCCCTTTACACCACTACCTGCAGTAGTTCTTGTTGGTGATTGAGATACTGTATTTACACGAACATGTTTTTTAACCCCGTAGTGATAACCAAAACTCCGTGCAACACTTTCCAATAAAGATTTTGCATCAGCCATTTCATTATAATCAGGGAAAACCCTTTGCGCAGCAATGTAGGTAAGTGCAACTACACTGGCCCATTCATTCAATGCATCATGCTTCATACAACAAGCCAAAACCCTGTGCAGGCTCATGCTGCTAATTTCAAAAGTTTTAAGGTTATGTGTATAATCTATTTGGGTATAATGCTTGCCTTTGCGCACATTTATGCTCATACCTATGGAGTGTAAAATAAAGTCAAAGCCACCACCAAAATGCTCCATTGTTTTTGCAATCAGGTTTTCTACATCATCGGCGCTGCTTACATCACAACCAATTACAGGTGCGCCAATTTTTTCTGCAAGCTTATTTATTTCTCCCATGCGCATGGCCACAGGCGCATTGCTCAGTACAATTTCTGCACCTTCTTCATGGCATTTAAGAGCGGTAATCCATGCAATAGATTTTTCATCCAGCGCACCAAATATGATTCCTTTTTTTCCTTTTAATAAATTATACATAGCAAGTTTGTTGTTTGAAAAGTTGTTTAGTAAAAGGCTAAATTAATTAATAATATTTTAAAAGAAGGCTTGGCGCTCTCATCCTAGGCATTCTATTCAAATTTTATTCGGGCTATTCGCTGCAAGTCCTCATTTCGCTGCGCTTCATTGTGGGCTTTTCGCTACTATCCCGCAGCGCTTGGGCAACATATCATTTTTCAACTTAAAACAAAACCTGCGTCATTTTAGTTCATCATTTCCTTTGCATTCTCCAAAGCTGCAGCGGTAGGTTTTTCGCCGCTCAGCATTTGTGCAATGGCTACAATTCTTTCATCTTCATTTAAAAGACGTACCGATGTTTGGATGGTATCTTTTACAATTTGTTTGTAAACAAAATAATGCGCATTTGCTTTTGCTGCAATTTGAGGCTGGTGGGTTATGGCAATTAATTGGTGCGACCCGGAAAGTTCTTTCATAATGAAACCAACCTGCTTAGCAGCTTCACCGCTTATTCCGGTATCTATTTCATCAAATATAAGCACAGGTAATTCTAGTTTTTTTGCTACCAACGATTTAACCGAAAGCATCAATCTGCTTAACTCTCCGCCACTTGCTACTTTATGCAAAGGTTCAAAACGATTCGTTTTATTTGCATCAAATAAAAAGTTTATTTCATCAGTTCCATTTGCAGAAAGTGCAACAGAATTTATGGCAATTTTTATTTGTGCATTCGGCATACCAACCTGAGTAAGCAAATCATTTACTTTAAGCACAAATGGTTTTACCTGAGCAACTCTATTAGCATTAATTTTAACTGCAAGCACTGTTGCTTCGTCAAATAGTTTTTTACTTTCTTTATCTGCCTTTTCAATGGCATTTGTAATATTAAAAACAGCATCCAGTTTTTGTTGCAGTGTTTCCTGTATTTCTAAAAGCTGTGCAGTATTTATAACGCCATGCTTTTTTAATAATTTATATCCGGCAGAAACCCTTTCATTTACTGCATTTATACGTTCTGCATCATATACAATTTCGTCGTCTATTCTTTCCAGTTCGTCTGCAACATCCTGTATTTCCAGCTGTGCACTAATCAATCTTTTTTGCAGGTCTTCAATAGCTGTATGAAATTCTTTTAAACCAGAGAGTTTTTGCGAGAAAGATTTTAAATTTTGTACAACGGGTTCTTCGCCACCAGAAAGAAAACCATATACAGCACCCAACTGCATTTTTATATTTTCTGCATTGCTGAGAAATTTTATTTCAGTATCGAGATCTTCCAACTCATTTTCTTTCAGGTTAATTTCTGTAAATTCTTCCAGTAAAAATTTGTTGTAATCAGCTTCCTTGTCTGCATTCGTTTGTTGCACATGTAAGGCTTCCAATTCATTTTTTACGGTACTGTATTTTCCATAAACAGTTTTTAATTGCGCAAGTAATAGTGCGTTATCTGCAAGTGCATCCATCACTTCTCTCTGGAAATTTTCCGAACCAATTTCCTGCGTATCAAACTGTCGGTGCAGATCTACAAGGTTTGCGGTTAACTCTTTTAATTGTGAAAGATTTACCGGTGTATCATTTACAAAACTTCTGCTTTTACCATTGGCTGCAATCTCTCTTCTTATTAAAATCTCCTCCTCTTTATCAAGATCATTTTCTACAAAAAATAGCTGAATGGCTTCATTATTTTTTACAACAAATGTGGCTTCTACAATACATTTTTTATCTTTCTCTTTTAAAATTGCAGTATCTGCCCGTTTACCCAATACAAGATCAAGCGCACCCATAAGTATGCTTTTACCTGCGCCGGTTTCGCCTGTAATAATATTCAGTTTTTTAGAAAAACTGATCGTTAGTTCATCAATAATAGCGTAGTTAAGTATTCGTAATTTTTGAAGCATAATTGTAAGGGCAAATTAACGAAAAATGAACTCGCAGCATGGTAGATAATTGATTTTGTTTAAGTGATTTAATTATTGTGTTAAGAAAATCTATTACGCAATAAAAGTTGATAAAGGTTTTACAGATGAAGGGCTGCGTTGCTTAGCCGTAAATCGTTTTTGCTGCCTTTAGGCAAAAACATTGCAGGCGGGCAACGAACAAATGCTTAATTGATTTATAAATTATACAGCCCCAAAAAATAAATGCCCGCAAAACTGCAGGCATTTATAAATTATAATTTTAATAAAATTCTTAACTGAACACCTCTCTCACTTTGTCAAAAAATGACTTGTCACTTTTTTCAGGGTTTGGTGTAAAGTTTTTAGAATTGTGCATTTTTTCAAGTGCTTCTTTTTCTTCGTTACTTATATTTTGTGGTGTCCAAATATTTACCTGTATCAACTGATCGCCTTTTTCATAACTGTTCACATTAGGAAACCCTTTGCCTTTTAATCTAAAAATCTTACCGCTTTGTGTGCCTGGCGGTACTTTTATTTTTGCTCTTCCGTCAATAGTTGGCACTTCTACCTGTGTCCCAAATACTGCATCGGGGAATGTGATGTGCAAATCAAACCCAACATTTAAACCTTCTCGGGTAAGGTGCTGGTGCGCTTCTTCTTCAATAAGTACAATTAAATCTCCTGCTGAACCTCCACGTTCTCCTGCATTACCTCTGGCCGAAACGCTTAGCTGCATTCCTTCCTGTACGCCTGCAGGAATATCAACCGTTACGGTTTCTTCATCATATACCCGTCCTTCGCCTTTGCAGGGTGCACATTTTGCCGTTATGGTACTGCCTTCGCCGCTGCACGATGGGCAGGTTGTTACGGTTTGCATTTGCCCTAAAAAAGTATTTTGTACTTTCCGCACCTGGCCACTGCCGCCACAAGTGCCACAGGTTTGCATGCTGTTTTTATCTTTTGCACCGGAGCCAGTGCAGGTAGTACATTTTACGTACTTTTTTACTTTAATTGTTTTAGTTACTCCCTTTGCAATTTCTTCGTAGGATAATTTCATTTTCACCCTTAGATTACTGCCTCTTGTGCCACGGCTGTTGCCGCCGCTGCCTCGTCTTCCTCCACCAAAAAAACTACCAAACCCTTCATCATTGCCACCGCCACCACCAAAAATATCGCCGAACTGGCTAAAGATATCATCCATGTTCATGCCACCAAAACCTTGAGAGCCGCCTCTGCCTCCGGCAAATGCATTATGGCCAAAGCGGTCGTACTGTGCTTTTTTATCGGAATCATTTAATATTTCATAAGCTTCCGCTGCTTCTTTGAATTTATCTTCAGCGGCTTTGTCGCCAGGGTTACGGTCGGGGTGAAACTGCATAGCCGTTTTGCGATATGCTTTCTTAATTTCATCTTGCGAGGCGCCTTTTTGTACGCCAAGTATTTCATAATAATCTCTCTTCATAAAACTTGGTAATATGCCATTTTACAAAAATGCAAATGTGCAAAGTATTTAATTATAAAGGCTTTGTTGCTTCATAGCAAATATGCCCAATTGCGTATTATTTTCCCACTACAACTTTTGCAAATCGAATGAGTTTATCATTCATGTAATAACCTTTTTGCAACTCATCTACGACCTTACCTGTCTTTTCTTCTCCCGCAGGTATTTCAGTTACTGCTTCATGCTTTTCTACATCAAAATCAGAGTCAAGACTAATCATTGCAACAATACCTTTTTGTTGCAGTAGCGATCGTAATTTATTAAAGACCAATTGTACTCCTTCTCTTACATGGGTCACATCATCGTCGTTAGCAATTTGCTTTTCTGCCCTATCCATATCGTCGGCAACATCTAATAAGGATATTGCCATTTCTTTACCTGCAGTTTGCATCAACTCTAAACGTTCTTTGGCTGTTCGACGTTTGTAATTATCAAATTCAGCAAAAAGACGTAAATATTTATCTTTTTGTTCCTGAACTTCTACCTCTAATTTTTCGGAAATATTTTCTGTAACACTTTCAGGATTGCTTAAATGGGTATTTCCCGGTATATCAGCGACTGAATTTATATCTATTTGCTCTTCTGCAATAGGAATTATTTTTTCTGTATCCTGCATAAGTAATTTTATGTTTAAATGTATTCAAATGTACAACAGTCAAACATTTTGCCAATGCAAGTTTTCAGTCAAATTGACATCAATAAATAAAAAATTGGGGAATTAATTAACGACAAGTATTTTTCCAGATTCAATAACAATACCGTTTCTATCTATCAATTGGTAAATGTATATACCCCTATAAAATTTTTCTTCTTTTAAATTTATAGAAAGCAATGAAGAAATATTCTTGGCTTCAAATATTTTTTTTCCAATGGAATTTAATACCTGTATAGAATATGATTTGTTGTACCCTTTTTGAAACTCAAAATTGACCACCGAAGAGGCAGGATTGGGGTAGGATTTTATAAATTTTGTTTGAACGCCAACTTCATCACTGAAGGTTCTGTTTTGTGCAAAAGATGTAAATTTTATTCCAATAATTAATATTAGTATGAAAAGTATTTGTTTCAACTACGTAAAAATAGTAAAATGATTTAAAAGAGTATTAAAAAATTAAAACGTTTAACATTGTTATTTATTATTTAAATTTCAAACAATCTATTTTGAGATTAACCTAAACTTTCCAGTTTGTTGTTGATAAAAATGAAATTAGGCAGATCACCTGCATTTTCAAGCACTTCTTTGTATTGTACGAAACCTTCTTTATCTATTATAAATGCAGATCTTTTACCTACTCCTTTCATATTCATGGGTGTAAAGGATTCATAAATTGTTTCGTAAGCAGTAGATACTTCTTTATTAAAATCGCTTAGCAGTGGAAAATTATAGCTCTGCTCTTCTTTGTATTTTGCTAACGTAAAAACAGAATCTACCGAAATGCCTAAGACATGCGCATTGGCATTGCTGTATGTAGCAATATCATCTCTTACGGCACAAAGTTCATCTGTACAGGTGCCGGTAAATGCCATTGGGAAAAAAAGCAGCAGAACATTTTTCTTGCCTTTAAAATCACTAAGAGTTACTTTGTTTTTATCTGAATCGTAAAGTAAGAAATCAGGTGCTTTAGCTCCTATAGTTATAGACATATCGGATTTTATTTTCAAAGATAAATAAAAATAGATGTTGAAACACTCTAAATAAGAGAGCCTGCTTTCCAGTAGGCTCTCAATCTAAACAATCAATAAAACAAAACTCTTAATTAAAATTTTGGGCATCTTGTAGCATCACTGCTACTGTTGTATTTTTCTAAAAATTTCTGGAATATCAATGAGATCTCAAAACCACCTCTGCCAGTACTTACTTTTTTTAAGCCCGATATATTTACATCGTAACTAACAGCAACTGCAATTGGTTTTGATTCTACTTTTAAAACAGGAATAATTGCATCGTTTAACCTCATGTAAGCGCCGCCATGTATAATATATTTCGGGTTATCAGGATCATCCAATTTTTGAGAATACATAACACCCCCCATAATTTCTCTGTTTAGCCCTTGTGTTGTATAGTCTGCTTCAATTGTTATAAAAGAATAGTCTGTTGTACTCATTCTTAAGCCACCGGAAGCAACCCATTTCGGCATTAGCTCCATTTTGTAATCGCTATAAAAAGAGACTTTTTTTGATTTATTAAAATGATGATAAGCTATACCAACGAACATATTATTATCGGTGTTTTCGCCAAGCTGAGTATTAAAACTTAGGCCTGCGGTTCCATCAAAATAAGAATAAGAAGATTTTGAAAATGTTTCTCCGGTTGCCATGTTGGGATCGTAAGCATTACCATTAAACTGGCTGTTGGTCGTTATCTTACTTCTGTCAATACTTCTCTGCACATAACCGCCCATAACGGCCATAGATAAATACATACTTCTTGCAGCACTTAACGATTTATGGTAGTTGATAGCAGGCAAAATATGGGTTGATGTAAGGTCTACAGTGCCTGCTTTATCGTAAAGGACCTGCCCGCCAATAGTTACATAATCTGTACTTTTAATTACGGGTAATTTATATTCTACATTGGCAGATGATGTACTGTAAGCATTGGTAACGCTATTCCATTGGGATCTGTAAACGGTTTGTACCCTTATATCACCCGAAAAAAGCCCTGCCAATGCAGGATTTCGAAGCAATGGAGTTTCAAAAATCTGAGAAAAATGTATATCCTGAGCTTCTACAAAACCTATATTACCTGCAAGTAACAAAGAGTTCAGAAGGGAAATCAGTATAAATTTTTTCATAATAATTAGTATATAATTATTTGGATTGTATTGTTGCAACTATTTAACGTAATCTGTTTTTTTATGTTATAATAAAACTCTTTTACTTGTCCACAAAACCATATTATTTTACAAGAGCTATATTTCCTTTATAAACCAAAGTACTGTTGTTATCACATTGTATTTCTATCATATAAACGTACACATCAACCCCCAGTTTTTGACCTTTGTTAGTACCATCCCAACCCAAGCTGGCGTCGTTTGCTTTAAAACTATATCGGGCAAAAACCTCTTCTCCCCACCGGTTAAAAATTCTTGCCTGTTTTATTGTAAACAACCCCGTACCTCTTGGATAAAAAACATCATTATTTCCATCTCCATTTGGAGAAAAGGTATTTGGTATAAAAACATTGGCTCCGTTACACAATACATAAATATTTACTGAAGCAGATGCTAAGCAACCGCCCAAATTAGAAACTTTTACGGTATACTGTGTTTCAAGATTTGGTTTTACAGTAATAGAAGGCATTGCACTGCTTACGAGCCATGAGGTTGGTGACCATTTTACATTAGTAACATCAGCAGAAAAAGTTGGTGTCAATGTTATTGTCTGACCTACATTAATTGTTTTATTTGCTCCCGCTGTTACTGTTGGTATAGGGTAAACTTTTACGGGGAAATAAGCAGTATCACTAAAACAATTCTTGTCATCTTTACCTATCACCATATAATTTGTAGTAACCAAAGGTGTAGCTTTTGCAGTTGGACCCGTGGCAGAGCTTAACCCTGTTGTAGGCGTCCAGACGTAGCTAGCAGCACCCGAAACAGTAAGTATTTCAGATTGACCTAAACACAATGTATCTTTTGATCCTCCCTGCATTTGAAATGGAAATTTTACTGAAACCCTTACCACATCTGTATTAATACAACCCTGCGGTGAAGTTCCGGTAACTGTATAATCTTTTAGTGAATCAGGTGTGGCAACAGGAGATGAACAATTAATACAACTTAAACCTGCAGCTGGTGACCAAGTTAAAGAAGCAGCACCTGTTGCACTCAATAATTGACCAACCCCCTGGCAGATACTTATGTCTGCCCCTGCATCAATTATTGGTTTAGAAAATACTTCAAAGGAATTGTAAATTGTATCCTTACACCCACTGCTGTTTGCAACTGTTAAGGAATAATTGTATGATCCTCCTACATTGTATATTATAGGAGATAATTGCTTCCCTTTTGCAACATTACCATTACTAAAAAACCATTCCCATTTTAAAGCAGAAGTATCTGCATTGAGCAAATTTCCTGTAAAATTCATGGTTAGTGGCACACAACCATTTGGAGATTGTGCGGCAGAAATTAGAGGGGTTCTGACTATTCTGACAGGAACGGGAGCAGTTATTGTATCAACACATCCCATTTGTGTTGTAGTAATTAATGTTGGATAATATAATCCTGTGGTTGAATAAAAGTGAGTAGGATTCAAAGCTGTAGAAGTAGCACCGTCGCCAAAATTCCAATGGTAACCTGTAATAACATCATTACTAGCAGAAGTATTGGTAAATACAACATTTCCACTATTACACCTTACTAAAGTATCAGCAGAAAATGAAGTAATAACACCGCTGACCTTAATGGTATCTAATCCGTTAATTGGAACATTACAACCTCCTGAATCAGTTAAAATCATTTTAGGGACATACATTCCCGGCAATGTGTATGAATGAGATACTATAGAATCCGATGTAGTCGCTGTGTTACCATCGTTAAAATCCCAAACAAAAGAAAGTCTCGATTGTGTGGTTGCGGTAAATAAAGAATTTAATGGTGTACAGCCTATAGTTGGACTGTATGTAAAAGAACCCTGTGGCCCTTTTACAATCATTTGTTTTGTTTTAATATCTGTACAACCTCCAAAAGTTGTGACGGTTAGTTTTGCTGTAAAATTTCCTGCAAAACTATAAAAGTGAGGAGGGCTTAAAACACTTGATGTTCCACCGCCATCGCCAAAGTCCCAGATATATGATTGTACATGCTGAGAAGAATTAGTGAAATGCATAATTAATGGAGGGCAGGTAGTAAAAGAATCCGATACCGTAAAATTGGCAACAGGTGTATTTACGATTATATATTGTGAGATTGATTTGGTATCAGTACAACCATAAACATCGGTTACAGTAAGATTTATTGAATAATTTCCATCAGCACTAAATACATGTACAGGATTCATTTGAGTGCTAGTTCCTCCATCACCAAATGACCATGCATATGTGAGGGAATTACCTGTCGATTGACTTTGAAATATCACAGGTTTTCCTGGGCAGGATAATGTATCAATACTAATATAATTTGCAACAGGTGTTGAGATAATTAAAGCATTATTCAACTTTGTACTATCAGTACATCCAAAACTATCTTTAATTTTAAGAGATACAGAATATACGCCTGAATTGGAATACATATGTTGAAAGGGTGCTTTAGAAAGCGTATCATAAATACCATCACCATAATTCCAATACCAAGTAGATAATGGATGTGAACCATATGTGGTAGATAAATCGTTAAAAGTTACAGCGGCATTTAAACAACTGCCTGGTGTAGCGGGTGCAAAAGCGGCTGTCGGACCAACAACTTTTATATAATTATTTTTAGCGATAGAATCCATACAACCATTTACATCTGTAATTTTTAAAGTAACAGTATATAAACCTGTTTGCAAATAAGTGTGAATTACATTGTTATTTGTAGCCGTGCTTCCATCTCCAAAATTCCATTCATAACTTACTATTGCCGGAGTTCCCTGTATGGATGTTGCGTTAAATGTTGTTGAGCTGTTCCTACATATTTCCAGAGCTGAGGCTGTAAACAATGCCTGCTCATCAGCCACCCTAATTTGTATTGATTTGGTATAATCACAACCCGTTGATAGATTTGTCACTGTTAGCGAAACGGTGTAAGTTCCTACAGAAGCATATGTATGCGACTGGTTTTGTAATGTTGAGGTAGTACCGTCACCAAAATCCCAATTCCAACTATCTGCTCCTATTGACTGATCCGTAAAGATTTTTAGAAATTTATTGGCACAAGTTCCAACTACAGTAAAAACAGCAATTGGTGGTTTTACATGAATATAATTTGGAATTTTGAGTGTATCAAAGCAACCATTATTTCCAACTATTAACGTTATTGTAAACAAACCGGTGTCTGCATAACTATGCATTGGATTTTGCAGATTAGTATGTGAGCCATCTCCAAAATTCCAGTCCCATGTTGTAATTGGCCCTGTACTTAAATCTGAAAATTGAACAGGTAATTTTGCACAGATATCTCGGGGCGTGGCGGAGAAATTAGGAACAGGCTTAACGGCTGCTTTTACTCCTTGTAAGACTATTACTGTATCCTTACAACCATTTGTTGTAGTAATAATTAATTGAATATCATAATTGCCGGGTGTAAATGTATAAGTAGGGTTTGCTTGAGTAGATGTAATCCCATTCCCAAAATTCCACAAATAACTTGATACGGGGTCAGAACTTGTAACTGTAGAACCAAATGTAACAGCAAGTGGTGCACAACCTTGTTGAGGTAAATTATTTATGGTCGCAACCGGAAGTTGAATTTTTATATAATCTGTTTTAATTAAAGTATCTGAACAGCCATTAGAATTGGTAGATATAAGCGTTACTGTGTAATTGCCCGGAGATATATAATTATGATTGGGGGTTGCAGAAGTTGAAGTTGAACCGTCTCCGAACAACCATTCACTTGCAACACTACCAGTAGATGAATTTAGAAAATTTACATTTAGCGGGGTACTGCAGGAAGTTAAAGGTGAAGCAGAAAATCCGGCTAGTGGCTTATCAATTACTATTATTGATTTATTTTTAGTTGCTTGGCAGCCACCAAAATCGCTCACAAGTGTAACGTTATACATGCCTGCTGCAGTGTATGTTTTTACAGGATTTATAGCAGTAGATGTTGTTCCATCTCCGAAATCCCAAGTTGCACCTAAAGGTTTTGGCAATGAGGTATTGGTTATTGTAAAAGAATTTCCTACGCAAATATTTGTTGGTACTGAAAAGTCAGCATTTACTGAACCAATGATGATTGAATTTAAATGCGTGGCAGTGTCAGTACATCCGGTCGTATTTGTAACAATAAGTGAAACCGTGTAATTTCCCGCTGAATTATAAGTGTGTTGTGGGTTTGTAAGATTTGAAGTGTTACCATCTCCAAACAGCCATTGATAAAAAATCATTCCTGTGCCTGTAGACTGGTTTTGAAAATTTATTGTTTGTGGGGCAGAACAACTTGAAGGAGCTGAATTTGTAAAAAGAGCATTAACTCCATTGTTTATTGAAATATAATTTGATTTAGTAAAAGATTTTGAACAGCCATTTGAATTTATTACCACTAAAAGAATTGTATAATTTCCTGATGCAGTATATGTATGAGATGGATTTTTTTGTGTGGATGTATTTCCATCACCAAAATCCCATAACCATTTTGTGATCGTACCACTGCCCGGGGTACTCATATCTGTAAAATTTACTGGTAATGGAAAGCAGCCTGTTAAAGGGTATGCAGAAAAATTAGTTAACGGTTTTGCATAAACATTGATATACTGGGTTTTAGTTAAGGAATCTTCCAAACCCGCAGCATTGCGAATTACCAGTTTTACGCTATAAATTCCAGGGTTTAAATAAATTGTAGAGGGGTTACGTAGAAAAGATACTGTGCTGTTTCCCAAATCCCATTTCCAATAATTTGGATTACCGGTTGATTGATCCGAAAAATTTACTGTGAAAGGTGCGCACCCCGAAAGTGGGGTACCATTAAACTTTGTTACAAGTTGTGATTTTGATAAAAAAGTAATTAATACAAATAATGATACGAAACTTATCTGTTTAATGAGCATTTGTGGGCTCATGAGAAAATTGTTTTACTATTTGGGATATAGGAAACCAATTTTGGCTTCCTTGTAATATAACATAATTTATTTCTAAAAATTGTTCAGACACAAAAATTTACAGAATAAAAAAGTGTTAATTTTATTAAATTCTACGAGTTGGGGAATCTTTTTCTCAGACTTCGTTTGATATGAATTTTTAAAATATATTTTAAAAGAAGTATAGACAGTTTTAAAGAAAGATTTTTAATATAAAAAAGCTTTGTAGAATTATTGTAAATATTTATTTTTCAAATAATCTATAAAATATTTACTGTCCAAAACTTTGCCTGTTGCCGCTTTACACAATTCTTCCGAATTAAAATATCTGCCATGTTCGTAGACATTATTTTTTAGCCAATCCCAAACTTTTTCTGTAAGTCCTTGGCAAATTTCGTTTTCAATATTTGGATGGATATTTTTTATGCTCGAATAAAATTGTGCCGCATATAAGCTACCAAAACTATAGGTTGCAAAGTACCCAAAACTTCCGTGGCTCCAATGTACATCTTGCAAACAACCCTGCACATCATTGGGAACAATAACCCCCAAATAATTTTTATATTGTTCATTCCAATATGACGGTATATCTTTTGTTTTGAGCGTTCCTTCTATCAATAATTTTTCAATTTCATAACGAATCATTATGTGAAAATGATAAGTAACTTCATCGGCCTCTGTTCGAATTAGTGATGGCTGTACTTTATTAATAGCTGCATAAAATTCCTCTACCGTTTTCTTTTGAAACTGCTTAGGAAATTTTTGCTGCAACAACCCATAGTTATGTTTCCAGAAAGGCAAGCTACGTCCAATACAATTTTCCCATAAACGGCTCTGGCTTTCGTGAATACTCAGGCTGCAATATTCACCTAAAGGCAATCCATATTGGTCATCCGGCAGGCCTTGTTCATACAAGGCATGTCCGCCTTCGTGTATGCAGCTCCATAACATATTACTAAAGTCATTTTCATTTATCCTTGTAGTTACTCTTACATCTTTGCAGCTAAAATTTGTTGTGAATGGATGCTCACTAATATCCTGTCGCCCTGCATCAAAATTGAAGTGCATTCTTTTTAAAATCTCAATACCTGAATCCCCCTGTGCAGTTTTATCAAAATGCTGATGTAGCATGCTATCATCAGTTGAGGGTTGATCTGTAATTTTTTCCAATATATGGGAAAGCTGTGGCTGTAAATCTGAAAATAATTTATCAACAATTGTTGTTGTTAAACCTTTGTCGTAATCATTCATCAATGCATTGTAAGGGTGATTTTCATAGCCCAACAAATCAGCCTCTTGTTTTTTTAATTCAATAATTTCCTGCAAAGGATTTTTAAAAATGCTGAATTTATTTTCTCGGCGTGCATTTAACCAGGCATGAAAGCTTTTATTAACCGTCTCACTCATTCTACGGACAAATGTTGATGGAAGTTTTTTACTTTTATTGTAATCTTCCAAGCTTAGTGTTACGTTTCGTTTTTGATGGTCACTTAATTGATTTGAAAGAAGTAATTCTTTCATTAAATCTTCCAATTTACTATCTATAAACAGCTTATGAGCCAATTCATTTAAAGTGGCAATTTGTCTTCCTCTGGCATCGTTACCATTTTTTGGTAGGTAAGTTTCCTGATCCCATTGCAAAACGGCAGAGGCATATTTTATATCAGCAATTTTTTGAAGTACATTTTTATACTGAGTATAATTCGAAAGATATTTCATGAGGTTTTTATTCAAATCATTTATTACTAATAGAAACGGATTATTTTGCTTAGTCCAATTTAAAAATTCAACATACTTTTAATATTGAAAAAAACATTTAAATGCTTATTAAAGATATTACCAATTTTCTTGAAACAATAGCACCTTGTTCATTACAGGAAGATTATGACAATGCAGGTTTAATTACCGGCAATGCTAAAGATTTTTGTTCCGGAACACTTATCAGTCTCGATTGCACAGAAGCAATAGTGCAGGAAGCAATCGAAAAAAACTGTAACCTTATTATTGCACACCATCCTATTGTATTTAAGGGGTTAAAAAAATTAAACGGATCGAATTACGTAGAACGAACAATCATTAAAGCTATTAAAAATGATATTGCTATTTACGCAGTTCATACTAATTTGGATAATGTACTTGCAGGTGTAAATGGTAAAATTGCAGAAATGCTTGGCCTTCAAAATGTCCATATTTTATCTCCTAAAAAAGATATTCTTAAAAAATTAATCGTATTTGCTCCAAAAGAAAATGAAGAAAAATTAAGTGAAGCATTGTTTGCGGCGGGTGCAGGCAATATTGGTAATTACAGCGAATGCAGTTTTACAACCACAGGCATTGGTACTTTTAAACCAGGCGAAAATACTGATCCTTTTATTGGAAGTATAGGCCTTAAAAATATTGATGAAGAAGTAAGAATTGAAGTAATTTTTCCTGGCTGGCTGCAAAACAATATTATAAAAGTTATGAAGGATAACCATCCTTACGAAGAAGTGGCATATGATATTTATAGTTTAGATAATTACTATCAGGAAGTTGGAAGTGGAATAATTGGTCAACTTACACAGCCTATAAACGAAGCAGATTTTCTTGAACAATTAGCAACTGTTTTTAAACTGAAAATCATAAAACATACATTACTTAAAAACTTACCATGCAAAAAAATTGCCATTTGTGGAGGTGCAGGAAGTTTTTTAATAAACAACGCAAAAGTTGCCGGTGCTGATGTTTTTATAACTTCGGATGTTAAATACCACGAATTTTTTGATGCAGATGCGCAAATGCTTTTAATTGATATAGGACATTATGAAAGTGAACAGTTTACCATAGAGCTGCTCCTTGATCTTTTGAGCAATAAATTCCCTAACTTCGCCATCCAAAAAACAGGTGTCAATACCAACCCTGTGCAGTATTTTGTTTCGAAAAACATATAATAAAAAAATATACCATGGCAGCAGTTAAAGAATTTTCAGTAGAAGAAAAATTGACTTCTCTTGTACGTTTGCAAAAGATTGACAGCAAGCTTGACGAGATTCATGTACTTAAAGGTGAATTGCCTATGGAAGTTAAAGATTTGGAAGATGAAATTGAAGGATTACATGCCCGCCAAACACGTGTTGAAGAAGAAATAAATGGCATTACTGAATTTATAGATCTTCGCAAAGAAGGTATCAAAGAAGCAAAAGCGCTTATTGAAAAATACGAGAAGCAAAGTGAAAACGTAAAAAACAGTCGTGAGTTTGAAGCAATCAACAAAGAAATTGAAATGCAGCAGCTGGAAGAAAAACTGTGCGAAAAACACATTAAAGATGCAAACGAAGAAATAGGAGAAAAAGCAAGACAACTTGAAATTGCAAAAAGAGCAGTTTCTACCAAAGAAGCAAATTTGAGCGGTAAGAAAAGTGAACTTGAAAAAATTATAAGCGAAACAGAAAAAGAGGAAAAACATTTTAGTAAAGATATAGAATCTGCAAGGGCACATGTGGAAGAAAGACTCTTGGTAGGATATGATCGTATCAGAAATAACTACCGAAATGGTTTGGCGGTTGTCGCAGTTGAAAGAGACAGTTGTGGCGGTTGTTTTCACGCTATACCTCCACAAAAGCAGAGCGAAATTAAACTACGCAAAAAAATTATGGTTTGCGAAAACTGTGGTAGAATTTTAGTAGATGCTGAGTTAAATGATGGCATTGAAGTAAAATAAACTAATCAGTATTCAATACATAAAAAAGCTTTCTTACAAATAAGAAAGCTTTTTTATGTTATAAATTCACAAATATTTTTTAATCTTCACTTTCATTTTTTCTTTTTTTCTTACCTGGATCATAAATTTTTATAGCTTTTTCAACGAGCTTTAAAAAATCGTTTTGTAAAAATATTTTTGTATCCGCTGCAGTTAAAGCACAAGATTTTACATCTTTCCATGTTGCATTATTTAAATAAGGCGATTCTTTAAGTTTTAAACCAAACATGGCAACGGCAGCAGAAAACTTTTCACTGTTTGTAACCGAATCAGTTTTATTAAAAGGAATATCATAATTTATTTCTTTTAATACTGCAGGAGTTACACTCGGATCGTGAAATTTTAAAATCAGTTTCCCAATATTAATACCAGCGCTGCACTTTGTTGTAGGCTCAATTTCAAATAAAGCCATTGTACTGCTTCCACTTCCCATCTCGCCTCCATCAATTTCACTGCTAACATCCTGTACTGCATCTCGTTTATTATCAAATCCTATCAACCGATAACTGGCTATTTGTTTTTCGTCAAAAATTACATTAATAAAAGCATTGTCTGCAACTGTATAGAGGGTTTCTGTAAGTTCGTGTACCAATACTTTTTCAGCCTCATTTAAATCATCAATGTAGGCATAATTACCGTTGCCTCGTTTTGCAAGTGTTTGCAATTTAGAATCTTTAAAATTTCCCATACCTACCCCAAGACAAGTAAGATAAACACCTGATTCACGTTGTTTAGTTATTAATTCATCGAGCGCTTTTTCTGAAGTTTGTCCAACATTAAAATCACCATCTGTAGCCAAAATAACCCTGTTGTTTCCATCTTTAATAAAGGTTGAATTGGCTAGCTTGTATGCGGCAATAATTGCAGATTCACCGGGTGTATCGCCTGCAGCAACAAGCAACTCAAGAGAATTGTTTATTTTTTCTTTTTCATTGCCACTTGTAGGTTCTAGCCAAGTGCTCACAACACCACCATAAGTAACTATAGACACTTTATCAATCGCCCTTAAATTTTTTACAAATAGCTGAAATGCCTCCTTTAATAAAGGAAGTCTATTAGGCATGTCCATACTTCCGGAAACATCAATAAGAAAAACAAAATTTCCGGGGGGAGTTTTGTTTAAATCTATCTTTTTTGCACTTGTTTTTAAATATAAGAGTTTGCTATTCTTATTCCATGGGCACGATGCTATTGAACTTCTGATGTTAAAGATTTCATTGCTAGCCGGATTTTCGTAATCAAGATTAAAATAATTAATCATCTCCTCAATTCTTACTGCATCTGGTGGCACTTTGCTCTGCGTATTTATAAACCTACGAACATTACTATACGAAGCTTTGTTTACAAATAATGAAAAACTGGCATTGGGAAATTTTTCAGTTTTCACAAATTCATTTTCAACTATTTTAAAATACGTTTCATCGCTAATAATTGGATTATATCTCGAAGTTTCTTTTGCATCTTTTGTAATTGAAATTAATTTAGGTTTATTTTTAGTCAAGACTGTCTCATTACTTTTTAATGTAACAGTAAGCCAGCTATCAGCTTTAATAGCAGATGTCTGAGATTTATAACCTTCTAGATTAACGGTTATAGAGTCGTAAAATTTTGAGGAAGGAATACCAAAACTCCCGTCCAAACTGGATACAAAAGATAGTTTGGAAGAATGTAAAAAAATCTTGGCGTTTTGTAAAAAAGTATTTTTTTCACCTCGGATGGTACCCCGAAGATAATTTTGTGATTTGGCTGATAGCGCAAAACAAATAAACAGGCAATATGACACTATTTTTTTCAAACAGTAGCACGAAAGAACTTCGTATAATTATTTATTTTGGTAACCGAAAAGAAACAAAGTCAAACGATGAAATATTTAAATTTAAAAACTCGTCATATAAATATAATTAAAATACTTTAATAACTAAGCCTGTTAATAGATTGTATTAGAAAAATAGACCATGATAATTCAATTTTAAAGAGAAAATTTAGTCTTCACTAAGCTGATAAATTTCTTTTAGATTTCTGGCAAAGCCATCATAATCCAAACCATAGCCAAGTAAAAATTTATCAGGTACATTAAATCCTAAATAATCAATAATTATAGGATATGCCAATGCTTCAGGCTTATGTAATAAAGCTGCAATTTTTAGAGATGCTGGTTGGTGATTTTCCAGCTGTGGCAAAAATTCATGCAATGTTTTTCCTGTATCTACTATATCCTCTAAGATTATTACATGACGCCCTGTTAAGGTAGCATCGAGGCCGATTGAAGTTATTACCTGCCCTGTACTTTTGGTACCTTTATAAGATGCTAATTTTATAAAACAAATTTCTACTTCTATAGTAAGTTCTTTAAAAAGATCTGAAGCAAACATAAACGATCCGTTTAAAATAGCTATAAACAAAGGACTTTTCCCTTCGTAATCTTTATTAATTTCAGCAGCTAATCTTTTAACCTGTTCATCAATTTGTGAAACAGATAAATAGGGTGTAAATTTTTTATCTTTAACCTGTATAACAGACATATAAAATTATTTTGAAAAGGTTAAAGAAGTTGCGTCTGTGTTTCGTAATTTAATTTTTGTTCCTTTCTGTACAGTCTGATTTACATCCATATTATTAAACTGCAATAAATATTTTAACTGGATAGCGTTGTTTTGCGAAATATCATACAAAGTTTCAACTTGCAAAACAATGTAAAAATCTCTGTTACCCTGTTTAGGTTTTTTCTCTAAATAAATTACCTGCTCATCATTTATTAACCCATCAGTTGAGAGATCGTTAAACTCCAATAATTTTCCTAAATCAATATTTGCCTTTGAAGCTATAACGAGTAAAGACGAACCTTTTGGAGCCATTAAAGCCTTAAGACCATTAATTTTATTTTTTAGTTTAATAGAATTTTCAATGGCTGTAATATTTACAGCAAAATTTTGCACTTCCAGCTTTTGAGCACTGGTTATTTTATTTATGGCAATGTCATCCAAATCCTTTTCGCTTAAATTATCATATTGCTGTAGATTATATTTTTCAATATTAGAAATTACTATTTGTGGGTATTGAGGATTTGTGGCATAACCTGCTTTTTTTAATCCGTAAGCCCAGCCTTTGTAGTCTGAAGATGCCAATTGAAATAAAGCTGCATATCTGGGGGAAGTTTTTAAATAGTCGCTGTGATCCTTGTAACTGTCTGCAGGATTATTGTATTTCCTAAAACACTCATTAGGGGCATCATCAGTATGTGATACACTTTCACCGGTCCATGTACTTTTACATTTTATACCAAAATGATTATTCGATTTTTTTACCAGTTCACTGTTACCACATTCTGTTTCTAAAATACCCTGCGCAAGCGTTACAGATGCAGGAATACCTGAACGTTTCATTTCCGCAACAGCCATGTTACAGTAAGTATGGATATATTCATCAGGTGAAATTTTTTGTGCAAATAAATTACTGTTTAATATTATAACAGTAATAATAAAAATAAGTTTCTTCATATTATACTTTTCTTATTATGGAAATTCCGTCTCTAACGGAAAGTAAAACCTGTTCGCTTCTGGTATCACTGGCAATGTGTTTATTAAAAACATCTATTGCCTTAGCATTCTTTCCGGTGATATTTTCAGGGAGTACTTGCCCATGAAACAACACATTATCAGCTAAAATAAAACCATTTTTTTTGAGTTGCGGTAAAGTTAATTCGTAATAATCAATATAACTTGTTTTATCAGCATCAATAAAAATAAGATCCCATTCATGTAATAACGTCGGAATTATTATTTTAGCATCTCCAATGTGTAATTTTATACTTTCTTTAAAAGAACTTTTATTGAAGTTTTTTTGTGCTGTTGCGGCATCATCTTCTCTTAATTCGATCGTATGAATTTCGCCATTGGTTTGTAATCCTTCGGCAAGGCACAAAGCACTAAACCCTGTAAAAGCCCCTATTTCCAATACTTTCAGCGGTTTTATCATTCTGCTAATCATCTGCAAAAACTTGCCTTGTACTGCACCGCTTATCATGTGTGCATGGGGATGATCAGCATTTGTTTCATCTAAAATTTGTTGCAGAAACGCATGCGGTGGACTCGAGAGTTTTTCGATATAATTTTCTACAAGAGGGTTTATAATTTCCATTAATTAGCTATTTGTTCCTCCACTTTTTTAGATACTATTAACAAACCAATATATGTAAGAAAACCATTAAGCAATAAAAGTTCTGATCCAATTTGCAGCCCCCCCAATAATACATTTTGAAACTTATCTACAAAAAAACAGATTAATGGTGCAGCAATACATACAAATGGTACCAAGTCATCATGCACATTTCTTTTACTAATTATCCCGAAAGTAAACAGTCCTAAAAGTGGCCCATAAGTGTAAGCAGCAACTTTAAGTATAACGCCAATCATACTCGGATTATTTACCTGGTAAAATACCAAAACAAACAAAAGGAAAACGAATGCTACCATTAAATGCACTCTTTGTCTCATTTTCTTTTTGGTTACTTCCGTCATATCATTACGCCTTTGCATACCAATAATATCTATACATATAGACGAAGTAAGTGCAGTAATAGCCCCATCCGCACTTGGAAACAATGCAGAAATTAATGCAATAATAAATATTACAGAAACGATCTGCGGCATGTGGTGAAGCGCTAACTCAGGAAATAATTTATCACCCGAAACAGTAACACCCTGCTGCGTTCCGTAAAGGTGTAAGAGCCCGCCCAAAAAAAGAAACAACAACAATACAGATACAAGTATAATAGACAGCGTAATAATATTTTTTTGGGAATCACCTAAGCGTTTTACTGAAATTGTTTTCTGCATCATTTCCTGATCCAAACCTGTCATAGTAATAGTAATAAATGCACCTGCCAGTATTTGTTTTATAAAAAATAATTTGCTTTGTGGGTCTGTAAAAAATACTTTCGAATAACCTTTATCCTTCATTATCTCCAAAGCAGAAAACAAATTAAGATTCATAGTATGTAAAATGTACAACACACAAACTACCAAACCAGTCAGCATAAAAGTAGTTTGCAACGTATCTGTAAATACAATTGTTTTTACACCACCTTCATAGGTATAAATTAATATCATTAATAAAATGATAAGTGTAGTAACCCAAAACGGAACACCAAGTTGTGAAAGAATGGCATCCTGCAAAATTTTAACTACCAAATACAATCGTGCAGTAGCCCCTAATGTTCTGCTTAATATAAAAAATGATGCGCCTGTTTTGTACGATTTTACACCAAGTCTGCCGCTTAAATAATCATATATTGATGTTAGGTTTAGCCTGTAATACAATGGCAGTAACACAAACGCTACTACAAAATAACCAATTAGATAACCTATTGCAATTTGAAAATACGCAAAGGATTCTTTACCGACACCACCAGGTACACTAACAAAAGTAACACCCGACAAAGAAGTACCGATCATGCCAAAAGCCACCAACATCCAGTTAGAATTTTTATTACCAATAAAAAAAGATTCGTTGTTAGAATTACGGCTCGTGTACCAGGCCACTATCAACAATAAAATAAAATAACCAATTACAAAAGACAAAAGCAGGTATGGCGACATAATCAGTTTTTAGGAAAATTCGGTGTCAGTACAGATATTAGAAAATCGAAAGTAAGTTTTTAAACCATAAAATCAAACCCTTACTATTTTTTAAAAGAATTTTATAATTTACCTTGATAAAAAAATTAACTCCTTCTTTTAAAATTAACCCATGAATCAACGTTTTTATTCGCTTGATGTTTTTAGAGGAGCCACAGTTGCGCTGATGATACTGGTAAATAATCCCGGTTCATGGAGTTTTATTTACCCGCCATTGGAGCATGCAGCATGGCATGGTTGCACACCAACAGATTTGGTATTTCCTTTTTTTTTATTTGCTGTAGGTAATGCAATGGCTTTTGTAATGCCTAAACTGAATGCTGCAGGCGAAAAAACTTTTTGGTATAAAATTGTAAAGAGAACATTGCTGATTTTTTTTATTGGTATATTTTTAAATTGGTTTCCATTTATAAAGTATGATGATGCCGGAAATTTTATTGCTAAGCCTTTTGATACATTGAGAATTTTTGGTGTGTTGCAACGCATAGCTGTGTGTTATTTTTTTGCATCCATCGTCGTTCATTTTTTTAAAGTACGGGGCGCATTTGTAGCAGGCGCATTTATTTTGTTAGGCTATTGGTTTTTATGTGTGGTAATGAATCCATCTGATCCATTTAGTTTGGCAGGCTGGTTCGGCACCGGAATAGATAAAGATATTTTAAGCGAAAGCCACATGTACAAGGGTGAAGGAGTAGCTTTTGATCCCGAAGGTTTGATGAACAGTTTTACCGGAATTGTACAAGTAATTCTGGGCTACCTAGCTGGCAATTATATTTTACAAAAAGGTAAAACGCAGGAAATGCTTAATGGGTTATTTGTAGCCGGTTGCGTGCTCATTGTTACCGGGCTTGCATGGGATATGGTTTTCCCAATCAACAAGAAAATATGGTCGAGCAGTTATACCGTTTACACCACAGGTCTTGCATTGCTCACACTTTCGGTAATGATTTATTTAATAGATTTTAAAAATGCCAAAGGCGCATGGAGCCGATTTTTTGATGTGTTTGGGAAAAACGCACTATTCATTTTTGTGCTCAGTGGCGTACTGCCAAGGTTACTGGCATTAATAAGAATTCCCGGTGCAAAAAATGCAGCAGGCAAACAAAATTATCTCTCTCCTTTTGGCTGGTTTTATGAACATATTTGTAAACCTATTTTACCCGTAGAACCAAGATTAGGATCGCTCATTTATGCTATTTGTTTTATTGGAATGATGTGGTTTTTTGCATGGGTCATGGACAGGAAGAGAATTTATGTAAGAGTGTAGTTTTGGATAAATTTCTTGATTTTTTACCTGCAATAAAAAACAGGCATTAACTCCTGTTTTTTATTAGTAAAAATTTATATTATTTTTTAATGAACGGTATGGACTGTGCATGTCCGTCAGGTAATATAATTTTAACAATGTATGAGCCTGGTTTTAGCGCTTCTACCTTCTTCAATTGAATATTATTTGAACCTTTTTGTACTTTTGTTTTTTGACTAATTATTTCTTCGCCTTTCGTATTAATGATAAGCATATTGATGTATCCATCTTTTAAAACATTGCAATTAATTACTGCATCTGTAAGAACAGGATTTGGTAATATGGTAGCAGCAGTATTTTTGATGCCATTTATTTTTACAATGCTTGAAAAAACAGACTGACCATTCTTCTTTTTTATTACTAGTTTATAATAGCAGCTTGTGTAATTTTTTGCAGAATTGTAATCAGTAAAATTGTAATTATCAATATTATTTATGGATTTGACATTTCCAATTTCAGAAAAATCAACAGCATTTGTACTTTTCAAAATTGTAAAATTATTTATTTCATTTTCCGGATCTGCTATTTTCCAATATAGTTTGTTATAATTTTCTTGCTTTGCTGTAAAAGATTCTATTGATATCGGAAGCACAGTTAAATCAGCAAAAATGCCAGTTGTAGCTATTAAATCTATACCGCCCGAGAGGGCTCCAGTATTAACAGGAAAATTAGTAGTGTTGCTTGTATTAACAACATCAGTAGAAGTAGCACTGGAAGGAAAATCAGCAGCAAGCAAGGAATAACCATATACTGTAGCACCTGCGGTGATTCCCAAATCGCTTAACGATAAAAAGACGCCGCCTCTATTTTGAGTATTTGTGCTGGCATCTAAAAGATTGGTACCGCTTGCACCTTTAAGTATCCTGTAAGACACTGAAGAGTTTGTAATATTTCCATAATTGGTAGATAGAATTCTTAATACTGGACCATAAGCATTTGGGTTACCAGAAACATCTAACCCAGTTATAGCGGCTATATCAAAAGGATCATGTGCATCGTCAGCACCTCTTTCAAAAACGGCAAAACCAGTTTTTGTTACATTGGCAGTTGAATAACCTGCGCTCAATATCCAATCCAATCTTTCAATATTATTACTATTAGAAGATGTATTGTCAAACAAATTATCTGTTCCCTTATTAAATATGTTAGCACTAAAATAACTTTCCATATTTGCGGGAATGGCTGCTTGCATATTAAATGGAGAGGCCGTGACACTTGCTTCTGACCACACAAGAGAAAAATCTCCGGTTGTTGTGCCACCCGTAGAACGTTTAAGTTTTACTACTCCAGCTAATGCACTTGCATAGCCGAAACTGCCTGCGGCTGTTGAAAAACCAGTTACTCTTTTTTGTACATTATTAGGCGAGGTCGCCCAATTATATGTATTTCCCCCGGCGACATAATTAGTAGCCGTCCCTCCAACTACATCTGTAGTGGAAACTGTAATTATTTTAGCCTGGGCAAATGCAATTTGATTTAGAAACAGTAAGAATAAGGGAGCAATAATTTTTTTCATGATAAGAATAAAAAATAAATTATTTTTTGTTGTAGAAGAACTTCTACTTTGTACAAGTTAATCAAAAAATATTCTCAAATTATTTTTACTTACAAAAATGAGAAATAAAATTGCCCCGACATTAATTTATCGGGGCAACAAAAGAATAATAATTTTGATTTTATACCATTAAAATAAATATTCTTCTGAAAAAAGTATAACAGTTCAACTTTGAACGAGCTAAACAGAAAACACTTTACCTCCTCATACGCCGTCAATTTTATTACAAATTCTTTTGGTGGCGTTGCACCCATTAAGTTTTTTACAAAATAATCCCAACGGCGGCGCATCATGTAATAACTGTCTTCTCCATAGCGGTGGTGGGCATTTGGAAAAATAATGAGGTCAAAATCTTTATTGGCTTTTTCCAAAGCTTCAACTAACAGATAGGTATTGGAAGCTGGTACATTATCATCCATATTGCCATGAGTAAATAATAAATATCCTTTTAAGTTTTTAGCATTTACCTGGTTTGCTTGTGGCTCATAGATTGATTTACTTCTTATTGTTCCCAAAGGAACCGAACACAAACCGGTTGCAGAAAACGAAGTTTCTGTTATGCTTTTTGAGCCTGCTTCAACTTTAAACACAGGCAACACAGAAAACGATTTAACAAAACATATTTTAGAAACGATATAGAAATTAAAATATAAACCTGATAAGCCGACGTTGCATCTTTTCTTTGGGAGTTTTTAATCCAATTCATTTCACACGCCGGATCATGCTTTTCGACCAGTCAATAACAATATAAATATTCTAATCCTCAAGAAGGATAAATTGATTTTAAGAACAAACAGCTCTTAGATCGGCTGGTAAAAAACCAAGCCTCGACAAAATGCAAAGTAAAAGATCAGAAGTAAAAGATTATGGATGTATAAAAACGAAGACAGAAATTTTATGAAATAATATATCCAGTTCAAAAAAGCAAAACTGCACAAGGGCTGGCGGATAGTAGTGAAAATCCTTTTTTTATTTGTTTGTCCCTTGACAAACACGGAATGACAAAACAAAAAAGATTGTAACGCATAGCCGCAACAAAACCTGAACAAATTTCTTCAGCCCACAGCCCAAAATAAAAAAATTACCGAGCCTTTAAAACCGCCACCGCACGAAAGCTTCCATGGCTGCATACTCAGCAAGGCCTAGTTTGTTGTAAAGGTCTGCCGTGGCTTTGTTGCGCTCTTCGGCTCGTTTCCAAAACTCCCGGCTATCTGCCCCCTGAAAAACCACACCGTCTTTTTGACTCTGGTGTTTGAATATGCCGTTACGTTTTTTAAGTACCTGATCAGGGCTCATGGGCACAGCCATTTCTATCATATCTATATCCCATTCGGCCCAAGCGCCTTTGTACAACCAAACCCAACATTCACTCATGTATTGGTGGTGCTTTAATCTTTTTACGGCTTCAAAAACACCTTCGAGGCAAACACGGTGTGTGCCATGTGGGTCAGCCAAATCGCCGGCGGCAAAAATTTGATGGGGTTTTATTTCGTCAATTATTTTTTCAATTATTTTAAAATCTGCCTCTCCTATTTCGTTTTTTTCCACAAGACCGGTTTCGTAAAAAGGCAGTTCTAAAAAGTGTGCATTCTGCGGAGGCAAGCCTACAAACCTACAGGTATTTTTGGCTTCTCCTTTTCGTATTATTCCTTTTACTTGCCGCAACGCATCAATATCTTTTTCACCATTTTTTTTTACTTTTAAAAAGTCAAGGGCATCGTAGTACATTTTTTCTGTCTGCTCGCTTTTTAAATTAAACTGCTCATTGTAATCTTTTACAAATTCTATAAACCTCAAAGCCTCATCATCGGCCACGGCAATGTTTCCGCTTGTTTGGTAAGCCACATGCACATCATGCCCTTGATCAACCAATCGCTGAAAAGTTCCACCCATAGAAATAATATCATCATCAGGGTGCGGGCTAAAAATCAGAACTCTTTTTTTAGCAGGAATTGCACGCTCGGGCCGGTGTGTATCTTCGGCATTTGGCTTACCGCCGGGCCAGCCTGTAATGCTGTGTTGTAACTGGTTAAATACTTCAATATTTATATCGTATGCCTGCCCGTACAATGCCAGTAAATCGCTTAACCCATTTTGATTATAATCGTTATTGGTTAATTTTAAAATAGATTTTTGCAGCGCAAAGGCGAGATTAGTTACTGCTTTTTTTATCAGATTTTTGTTCCAGAAAACATCATCTGTGAGCCATGGTGTTTTAATACGGGTGAGTTCTACAGAACTGCTTTCATCCAAAACAAACTGCACATTTTGATGACCCTGCAAATAAGAAGCAGGAACAAATTCTGTTACCGGACCTTCAACCGATTCTCTTATAATATTTGCTTTTGCATCGCCCCACGCAAGCAGTACAATTCTTTTTGCTTTTAAAATACTGCCAATACCCATCGTTATTGCTTTGCGGGGAACGTTAGCAAGACCTCCAAACTCATATGCTGCATCAAAACGGGTTAAATTATCGAGAGTAATAAGTCTTGTTACAGATTTTACATGGCTGCCGGGTTCATTAAAACCAATATGTCCGTTACGACCAATGCCCAATAACTGAAAATCTATGCCACCATAAAACGCCATCTTTTGTTCATACGCCTCACAATGCTTTTTTATTTCGTCAGGATTTGAATTTCCCTGTGGAATAAAACAGTTTTCTTTTTTTATATTGATATGATAAAATAAATTTTCGTTCATGAATCTGCTGTAACTCTGTATAGCATCCGGTTGCAAACCATAATATTCGTCAAGATTAAAGGCTACAACATTTTCAAAATTTAAAGCCTGCTCTTTGTGTAAACGAATTAATGCAGCATAAACCTTTTTGGGTGTTGCCCCTGTTGCAAGGCCGAGAACAGTTGTTTCTCCCGCAGCATTTTTTTTAGTGATAAGTGTTGCTATTTCGTTTGCAACAGCATTACAAACTTCCTCCGTAGAAGTGTATATAACGGTATCAATTTTTTCGAAAGATAATAAACGATAGGGCTTGGTTATTTCGTTATCCATAAAAATTATTTTGTAACCACTTTATGCAGTTAAATATAGTTTGTTTTTTTATTATTAAACCGCTAAAAGTTTTTAAATAAATGCAAATAAATTTTAGCTGTAAATTGCATTTGCATTCATTAATAAAAAATAAAATGGAGGACTTTATAAGGGTTACGGAGAGCACAAGCAATTACAATGATCTGGGAAAAATGAGTGTGCTTGAGCTGCTTACAAATATTAATAAAGAAGATGAAACCGTTGCTGCTGCTGTAGCTTTGGCTATTCCACAAATAGAACAACTAGTAACTATTATTGTTGACAAAATGCTTGCCGGTGGCCGATTATTTTATATAGGTGCAGGCACTAGCGGACGGTTAGGTATTTTAGATGCGAGTGAAATACCGCCAACATTTGGTATGCCTTATGGCATCATAATAGGCATAATTGCAGGCGGTGAAAAAGCCATACAAAAAGCAATAGAAAATGCAGAAGATAGTCTTACACAAGGATGGAAAGATTTGCAAGAAAATGGCATAAATAAAAATGATGTTGTGATTGGTATTGCAGCAAGCGGTACTACACCTTATGTGATAGCTGCATTGGAAGTATGCAGAACTAAAAATATAATGACCGGCGCTATAAGTTGCAACCCAGGCTCACCACTTAGTGCAGTTGTAGATTATCCTATAGAAGTGGTTGTTGGACCCGAGTTTGTTACAGGCAGTACACGTATGAAAAGTGGTACTGCACAAAAGCTTGTGTTGAATATGATTTCAACAACGGTGATGATACAGATTGGAAGAGTAGCAGGAAATAAAATGGTAAACATGCAACTCACTAATTATAAATTGGTGGACCGAGGTACTAAAATGTTGATGGAACATTCAGGTATAAAAGATTATAGAACTGCTATGGATTTATTACTAAAAAATGGGAGTGTTAAAAAGGCAATTGAAGCTTTAAAATAGACCTGTACCTTCCAAAAAATTAATTAGGAAAACTTACTTTTCCCATACTTACTGAGGGTGCAGCTTTACCAAAATTCGTTTCGCCGCCACTTAATGCTTCGTTTGCAAGCAACGCAAATAAAATAGCTTCCTTTGCATCAGGATTTATATTTAAATCATCTGTGGTTTTAAAAGAAATTTCGGGCAATTGATTTTTTATATTTTGCATTAACAAAGGATTGTGTATACCGCCACCACTGCAGTAAAGAATTATATTTTTATTTTTTATTAATGTCGAAATTGATTCAACAATCATATCTGCAGAAAATTTATTAAGCGTTGCCATTACATCGTATGTCCTTAAATTAATTGTATTGGATTTTTGTTGCGCATCCAATAAATAAGCAAGATTAAATAATTCAGGCCCGGTTGTTTTTGGAAAATTACTTTTAAAAAACTGATGTGCTTTTAACGCTGATAAAAGGGATTCGTCAATTTTGCCCTGCAGGGCAACAGCAGCATTTTCATCAAAATATTTACCGGAAAAATATTGTTGTATGTAAGCATCCATTATTGTATTTCCCGGGCCAACATCAGTACACAAAATATTAGAAGGGTTTATATCTCCCGGCAAAAAAGTAAAATTTGCAATGCCACCAATATTTAAAAGTATTCTGTCTTCTCCTGCTTTACTAAATAAAATAAAATCCCCGTAAACAGCTAATGGCGCACCCTCAGCCCCCGCTGCAATATTTTTTTGACGAAAATCGCTGATGGTAATAATTCTTGTTGTTACAGCAATATGGTCCCCATCTCCTATTTGTAAAGTAGCATTTTCGAATTTTGAAAGGCCATGTAAAGTTTTAGGAGCATGGTAAACTGTTTGGCCATGACTTGCAATAATATCAACATCTTCTTTTTTAATATTCCATTTTTGTAAAAAATTATTGACCATTTTACCATGCTGCAAACCAACCCATGCGTTTAGCAACGTTAGCTTTTGCAGCTCTACATTTTTTTTACTGAAAATTGTTTTTATCTCCTGCTTAAAATCTTCGTCATAAGGCATACTTTCAAACTGCAACAATTGCATTTCTGTATGCATACCACTTCCTTTAAAATTACACAAAGCCACATCTAATCCATCTAACGAAGTACCACTCATTAAACCGAGTATTAATCGGTTTTCTTTTTGGGCAATTTTTAATAAATGTAAAATGTTTTTGTTCATGAAGTGAAGTTAAAAAATGGATATTGATTTATGGTATTACATTTTAATTTTAGAGTGTTGGCATAACAAAAAATAATTGCACCAATGCTGTTTTAATAAAAAAATTGAGCACATTGCATTCATAAAAATGTAAAAATGAGTATAAAAGCAATTGCAGTTTTTTGTGGAAGTAAATTAGGAGAAAATCCATTGTACGAAGAACATACCAGAGCTCTGGGAAAACTTTTGGCAGAAAAAAATATAGCCGTTGTTTACGGTGGAGGAAACCGAGGACTGATGGGTGCTGTAGCAAATGCAGTTTTAGAAAATGAAGGCACGGTTACAGGAATTATTCCGGAATTATTGCAAACTCAGGAAACATTACATGAATCACTTACAGAAACACATGTAGTGGATGGAATGCACAACCGAAAAAAAATGATTTATGAAAGATGTGATGCCGCCATTATTTTGCCGGGCGGCTATGGTACTTTAGATGAAGTTTTTGAAATGCTTACATGGAACCAGCTAAAGATACACAGTAAGCAGGTTTTTATTTTAAACACTGCAGGCTTTTACAATCATCTGGTTGCGCACATGGCACACTTGCATGACGAAGGTTTTTTATATAATCATCCCGATGACCAGTTTACCGTAATTAGTGAGCCGACCGCACTTTTAAAATACCTTTAAAACCTTCTTCTTTCGTTTCTTCTGTTGTTGCTTCTACCACCATCGCCCTGAAATAGTGCGACGTTATAACCTGCACGAATTATTGGCGTTACTCGACCAAGATTATCAGTATAAGGAGAATTTTTATTCTTTAAAACATCAAACAATACTGAAATATAATAAAAGCTTTTACTGTAAGCATCTCTTCCACTTGCAAAGCCGGGCCCTATTAAAAAACTTGAAGCCTTTATCTTATAAACATTATCAGGAATTCCGTTGCCATAGATTTGTTTATACTTGATAAAATTATACTCATACTGTGCATGTGCAAACAAAAATTTTACAGGATATAATCTTACAAATGCACTTGGACCAATTACAGACTGACGATTTTTTTGAGTAGTGTAATAATCTCTTTGGGAAAGATAACTGTAGTTTAAACCAACAGCTGCATCAATATATTTGTTTATGCTGTAGCCAATGTATGGCCCCACTCCAGCTGAAAAGTTACCGGAACCCAAACCCAATGCAACATTACCGCCGACAAATAAATTTTCTTTTTTAAAACCACCTTTTATTACCTCATTCTCTTCTTTTTTTTCAGTTTGTGCTTTTACATTTAAACACACAACACTTAAACAAAAAAAAGACATATACAACTTCATCATATTCATAAATTTTAATTTAATAAGACAAAAATAAAAACGATTCGTTTACTGCAGATCAAAAATTTTACCAGCATTTAAAATATTATTGGGATCAAATGTTTTCTTTATTCCACGCATAATATTTAGTGTTATTTCATCAAACATTATTGGAATAAATTCTTTTTGTATAAGCCCAATACCATGCTCACCGCTAATTGTACCACCCAACGATTTAATAAGAATAAATAGTGCTTTTAATGCAGGAATAATTTTCTCATTGTTCAGACTGTAAACACATCCTTCTTTTTTTATACGCACATGTAAGTTACCATCACCTGCATGACCGTAACATACAACTTCAAAATCATATTGAACACTTAAAGCTTTTATACCTTTTATAAGTTTTGGCAGTGCAGCTCTTGGCACAACTGTATCTTCCTCTATTGTATACCCATCAATTTTTACAGCCTCTGCCACGCTTCTTCTCAACTTCCACAATTCAGCTTTTTGCTGCGCATCATCTGCAAAATAAATTTCGCCACAATCATAATCTGCAAGTACAGTTGCAATAGCTTCCATTTCCTTCATTAAAACATCCATATCATTTCCATCTACTTCAATAATAATATGGGCTGCTACGTCATCATCAATTTTTACAGAACTGCTGTCAACAAACCTGCTTACAATTTTTAAAGCATTTGCTTCGACTAATTCCAGTGCACTCGGTGTGTAGCCTGCACGAAAAATTGCACTTACAGCAGCTCCCGCTTTTTCCAGATCATTAAATGGAACAAGCATTAATAAATCGTATTTTGGATGAGGAATAAGTTTTAATACAATTTTTGTTACAAGTCCAAGTGTTCCTTCACTCCCTACAATAAGCTGCGTTAAATTATAACCGGTTGAATTTTTTAAAACATTTGCGCCAGTCCAGATAATTTCTCCCGTAGGTAAAACAATCTGCAGATTTAAAACATAGTCTTTTACAACACCATACTTTACTGCTTTGGGACCACCACTGTTTTCTGCAACATTTCCACCAATAAAACAACTTCCATAACTGCTTGGGTCAGGCGGATAAAACAATCCCTTCTCTTTAACAGCATTTTGCAAAACCTGAGTGATTACTCCAGGCTCAGTTGTTACCTGTAAATTGTTTTCATCAATTTCTAAAATACTGTTCATGCGTTGAAAAGAAATTACTACGCCACCATTATGTGCCAATGCACCACCACTTAACCCCGTGCCAGCACCCCTTGGCGTTACAGGTATTTTATGCGCATTGCATATTTTCATTACCTCACTTATTTCTTCGGCAGTGCGGGGTTTTATAACAATATCCGGTAAAAAATAAAGATTTTCAGTTTCATCTTTAGCACAATTGTCCAGGGTTTCTTCGTCTGTAAAAACATATAATTCTCCAACAATATTTTTAAATGCTGCTAAATATTCCCGAAAGCAAGCTGTTCTGTCTGCAACAATATTCATGTAGCTAGGTTTTGTACAAAGTTCGGTTTTATAAAGGAATGTTTAAATTGAGAAAAGAAGATTCTTTAAAAGCTAAATACAGACAGGTAAAGTTTTAAATAAAATTAAAATTTTGGACATAAAGTTTGTCTGTCGCTATTGCCCGGATAAAAACCTTTTTTCACAATGCTGAATTCTGCAGCGCCTCGGTAATTATTAAAAGTTTTTAAGGGAGAAACTGTTACATCGTAACTAAATGTAAATGCCGTTTTTTTTGTTTCAAAACCTATAGTAGGAATTAGTGCATCTTTATAACGGTAATACAAACCCGCTATCAACTGCGTTTCCCCAAATTCAGAAAGATTGTAATTGGCATTAATTCCTCCACTAATTTCCATTGCTCTTTGTTGTGTTGTAAAATAAATATTGGGATTAATGATAACCCTTGGGTTTACTTTTAAAATAGCATTTACAAATCCAATATGACGCATTGGGATTTTGCCAGCTTCTGTATTATCACCAAAAAAACTTTCTTTTGGCTTGTTTACATGATGAATGGAATAACCAGCATTTATATAAATATCTTCTTTAGGAAAATAGGCGTAATTTAAACCAACTTGCATATCAAAATAATTAATACTCAGATTTGAAAACTGAACGCCGGTTGCTGTCGTAGCATCAAAAAACTTTCCATTAAACTGATCCGGGAATTTTAAAGCACTCGGGTCAATTCTTTTTGAAACATAGCCCAAATTAAAACCTGCACTTAACAAACTACTCAATCCAAGCATTTGATGATATGCAATAGATCCATAAAATTTATCTGATCTTAAACCACCACTGCCGGCTTTATCGCTGAGCAAAACACCGCCTAAACCTAACCATCCATTTTCTAATTTATCTCTAAACAATTGTGCGTCTCCATAAACACTCATCGTTTTATATGGGGCTGATAAAATATTGCTCCACTGGTTTCTATAATTAACACCAATGCGATAATCAGCATCCGGTATAAATCCGGTATTTGCTGGATTTGTTGTAAGTGGTGAATTGAAAAACTGTGAAAAATGCAGATCCTGCCCAAAGGAAATTATTCCTGAAAACATGATCAGCTGTATTAATAATATTTTTTTAATTTTATTCAACTAACTTTTTTTAACTAATATTCTTCTTAAAATTAATCTTTTCTGTTTGTGAGTGTCTGTTAAATAACACATAAGTTTTGAGTTATCTTAAAAGTGTTATATCACCCGTTTTTCTCAACTTTTTACCATCACTAAATTCTGCATCCAATGTATATCCATAGACATCTGTAGGTTGTAGTTTACCTTTAAAAGTACCATCCCAACCCTGTCGTTTGCTACCTGACTGAAACATTAACTGACCCCACCTATTATAAATTTTCCACTCCATTTTTATGATACCAAAACCACGTACATTAATCACACCGTTTAAGCCAAACCTGCCCGGTGTAAATGCATTTGGCACATCAAGCAATGGATTAATTATTACATCTACAGGCAGATCGTAAATTGCAGCACAACCTGCTTTACTGAATGCTGTAAGCCTTGCACTGTATTTACCTGTTGTACTATATTCATGCACGGGCGCAAATTCATTAGATGTTTCACCATCTCCAAATTCCCATAAATAGGTGTCTGCAAAAGTAGAGAGATTGGTAAATCTTACAGGTACATTTGGCTCAGGAGGATTGGGCGCCCAAGTAAATAATGCCTGAGGTTTTTCTTTTATAACAATGGTAAAGAAATCAGAAGTATCTACTTTATTGCAGGTTGTAGAATCGAATGCAATTAAGTAATAAACGTATGAACCCGGAGCATTATAAATATGTGTAGGTTCAAAGTTTGCTGAGGAATCGTTTGCACCGGAAGCGGGGTCTCCAAAATGCCATGACCACGATAAACCGGCAAGTGAATTGTTTTTAAACTTAATTGTATCACCAACACAACCTAAAGCAATTTTGGCAGGTAATGCAACAACTTTTGGGTTAATTCTTAGGGTATCATTTAACGTTACAGGAGAATTACAAAACCTTGGATCTATAACTTTTAATTTTAAAAAATAAGTTCCAGGACCCGGGAAACGGTGAATTCGATCAGGAGTAAAACCTGCGGTGTCCAAAGGAGAACCATCACCATAATCCCAAACAAAAGATTGAGTTGTAAATGATGAGCCGGCACTTGAAAAAGACGTATTTGTAAATCTATATATTGCACTGTCGCAAGGGGGGATTTTAATTTTATTAAAATTCGCTGTTACTTTATTACTGCCTGCAGTAATATTTATATAAGCTGTATCTCTAATGTTGCAGGTAGATGAATCTTCAGAAATCAATCTTACTTTGTAAACTCCAACTAAATTAAATGTAAATACTGCTTCAGGGTTAGTGGTTATTGTATCTATCCCATTTGGGTTTACTGAAGAATTAAAATTCCAGTAATATTTTACACCCTTTCTTTGAAGATCTTTAAAACTAACTGTTAATGGAATACAGCCAAGTGTATCATTTACCTTTCCATCAATTGTAGATTCTAATTCTGCACCAATACCGGCAAAATTCATGGCTATTTTTACTGAACCCTGGTTACATCCACTACCACCATTTATTCTAGCCCAAGCATTTGCAGTTGCGGGGAAAAACACCTGAGGATTAGAAACCCTACCCTGGCAATTGGCGCAAATTGCCTGGTAAATTACACCATTAGCATCAAAACGGCTTGTACCGCCATCAACATGGTCACCTGTATTACCACCATTTTCGCCGTAATGAGATCCGAATAACTGTGATGAGGCATCTTTTTTTAATACAAAAAAATAGAAGTCTTTACCGTCTGGTGCGGGTATAGGGGATAACGGATTTACTTCAGGCAAACCTGATGTATTTCCTGTTGAATATCCTTGCCCTACATTTATACCACCACCCCAACCTGAAACATAAACATTTTCACAACGGTCAACCAAAAAAGCAATTGGAGAAATACTTGGATCGGTTCCGCTTTTTCCAAATACCGTCGAGTAAACATAGTCCGATAGATCGGGTTTTAATTTTGATATAAATTGTTTAGAACCTGAATTTTGAAATGCGGCATTTACAACAGGCCAAGAACCCGTTGTAGTTCCCATTACGTAAGGAAATCCAACCTTATCGAACTTTAGTCCGTATACAAGATCTTTAGCACTTGTGCCTAAATAAGTAGTTTTTAAAAAAGAACCTCCCGATGGTGGAAGTATAGTAACAAACCCATCTATATCTCCCTGAAAAGTTGAATTGATTGTACCTGTTGTATTACCGGGTAAATTAGCACTTGATGTAGCACCACCAACGTATAGGTTTTGTGTTAGAGGATTTATGGAAGCAACAAAACATGCATCATCATCTGTGCCACCAAAATAAGTTGAATATAAAAGAGTTGAAAGATTTGGACTTAGTTTTAAAATAACGCCATCTTGTTTACCACCAAAAATTGGTTGTGCTGCAAGAAAAGTCGGAAAGTCTGAAGACTGTGAACAAGATGCCAGATACACATTATTATTTGCATCCAGAATAACTTCACTTCTAGCATCATCTCCATAATTTCTTCTTAGTCTATCAGCCCCGCCTGAACCAACATATTTAGGTCTGATGTTTACGCCATCATCATTAGCACCGCCAATTTTTACGGAACCGATCAAAGCGCTTCCTGCAGCATTAAATTTTGTAATAATAATATCAAAATTGGCACCCGTAGATGGTATTCCCGTAAGCAGCGGATAATTAGTAGAATTACTTCTGCCTGCTATAATTAAATTGCCGGCTGCATCTGTAATCATACTATGCGGCTGTTCATTTCCACTACCACCCAAATAAGTAGCATAAACCCTCTGGCTACCATCAGCTGAAAATTTAAATATAGCTATATCAACTCCACCAAAAGCACCTTCAGTAACACCGCCGTTAAACTGGGTTTGAAATGCACCCGCTGATACTGGGAAACCCGAAGCAAAAGATATTCCTCCTGCGTAAAAAGTGCCGTCAGGCCCTGGAGTTGCCGTATAGCCCCAGTTGTCGGAAGTGCTACCTGAGAGAGATGCAAAAATAATCTGAGGATCTATTACAAGTGTTGCTTTGTTATCATATTTATCTACATTAAAAGTTACCACATTATCCCTTATAACATATTTCGCATTAATGCCTAAAGCGTTTTTTAACCCTGTTTGATAAGAATAAGGAGCTAACTCCTTAACATCACCAACAGAAGTTTTTATAACAAGTTCTTTTTCTTTAATCGAAAGAGAAGTTGCACCATCATAACGCATGGCAATAGATGAAGGATTACCTCCTGGCTTTACGATAAAATCATATTTAAGCTGATCCTTATCGCTGTAATACCTTAAATCGATATTGGGATAGATGTTTTTATAAGTTACTGCGCCATATATTTTGCAATTGCCTGCCCAGTGTGAAGGGTCATTTCCGATAAAATAATTGTTGTAGGATAAAGAGATTTTATCGGGCACACGTTCAGCAGCAGTATTTGCTCCTAAAAAAGTAACTTTATAAACTGCTGAATGAAGGGTAAAGGTATCAGGAACACTTTGCTTGGAATTGTATTTTACTGAGGAACCATTGTGCGTATATTCTGAAAGTTTTATTACATCATCTGCTTTATGCATTAAAACTGTAAAACCTTTACTTTCGAGGAAGAATGAACCATTAGCAAAATCACCTCTGTAATTTACTTTATTATCCCACTGCCCTTTGTTTTGCACAAATTCCATTTGTGCACACACATTATTATTTTGTAAAAAAAGGAGAATAAAAAAGAAACTGAATAAAAAAACTTTAGCTGTAGCTGTCAAGGTAAATTATTTATACAAATTACTTAAATAAACGTAGAAAATATAAATTCTGATTTCAAAATTGAAATTGAATTTACTGTTTAACTAAATCTTACAAATATTATGCTATTTTACTCCACTTGGTTTTGCCTTTTTGCGAGACAAGAAAATTTTTAACCGGCTCATTCTCCTGCAACATTATATCAGGATCTGTGTTTAATAAATTTTCTACTGTTATTTTAGCAACTTCCAGCATTGCTTTATCATTGACCAGACTTGCTAGCATAAAGTTTAATGCGCCACTTTGCTTTGTACCTTCAATTTCACCAGGGCCTCTTATTTCAAGGTCTTTTTCTGCAATGGCAAAACCATCGTTTGTAGCCACCATTATTTTCATTCTCTCCCGGGCATCGTTTGATAATTTGTTGCCGGTAAGTAACACACAATAACTTTTATCAGCCCCACGCCCTACTCTACCTCGCAATTGGTGCAATTGGGAGAGACCAAATTTTTCAGCGCTTTCAATAACCATTACCGAGGCATTGGGCACATTTACCCCAACTTCAATAACTGTTGTACTTACCATAATATTGGTGTCGCCTTTTACAAAACGCTGCATGTTTGCTTCCTTTTGTACAGAAGGCTGTTTGCCATGCACCATGCTTATCCAAAACTTTGGTTCGGGAAAAAAAGACTTTACTTCTTCATAACCCTTCATCAGGTTTTCGTAATCCATAGCACTACTCTCTTCAATTAACGGATAAACAATGTATGCCTGTCTGCCCAAATCAATCTCTTCTTTTATAAAACTCATTACCTGCGGCCTTGCAGATTCGTTTCTGTGTGTAGTTAAAATAGGTTTTCTACCCGGTGGTAGTTCGTCCATCACACTGTAGTCTAAATCGCCATAAGCAGTAAGCGCCAATGTCCGTGGAATGGGGGTTGCCGTCATTACCAAAATATGCGGCGGAATAATATTTTTGTCTCTTAGCTGTGCCCGTTGCGCCACGCCAAACTTATGTTGCTCATCTATTACAGCAAAACCCAGGTTTTTAAATTTTACTTTATCCTCAATTACCGCATGTGTTCCTATTAAAATATTTAAAGTCCCATCTTCCGCATCAGCCAGTATTTTTTTTCGTGCTTTTGCTTTAACTGATCCGGTAAGCAACTGCACATTAACGGGCATATCTTTTAAATACTCTGTAATACTCAATAGATGCTGTTGCGCCAAAATTTCGGTTGGTGCCATTAACACACTTTGAAAATTATTGTCTGCTGCAATGAGCATACAAAGTAATGCTACCATTGTTTTTCCACTGCCAACATCTCCCTGTAAAAGCCGATTCATTTGCCTGCCGCTGCCTGTATCTTTTCGTATTTCCTTCAATACCCTTTTTTGTGCATTGGTTAATGTAAAAGGTAAATGATTACTGTAAAAATCATTAAAAAACGTTCCTACCTTATCAAATATATTACCCCTACTAAAACGGTGCCGTTGCAGTTTTACCAGGTTCATTCTCAGCTGCGCAAAAAACAGTTCATCAAATTTTAATCTGCGAAGGGCCAGTTCATAATTTTTTTCTGATGATGGAAAATGTATCTGCCTGTAAGCTTCGTACCTGGGCATTAATTTATATTGTTCAATAAGATTTTGAGGAAGGCTTTCGGGCAGGTCTTTAGGATTTATGCGGGTAAATAATTCTGCAGTAAACTTGCCAAAATTACTGCCATTAATTCCTCTTGCTTTTAGTTTTTCTGTACAGGGGTAAATAGGTTCAAGGCTTGGTTTACCTGCCATTTTTTGTGGCGAGAAATTCTCGATTTCAGGATGTGCAATTTGTGGTGTGCCCATAAAGAAACCAAGTTTGCCAAAAAGCAAATATTGCTGACCAACATACATAGCTTTTTGTACATAGTTAATTCCCTGAAACCATACCAATTCTATCACCCCGGTATTGTCTTTCAATTTTGCTACAAGCCTTTTGCTTCTGCCTTCGCCCATCATATCAAGACTTAGTAAAATTCCGGCAACATAGGCATATTCATTTTGCATAGTTAATGATGCAATAGTATCCACCTGCGTTTTATCTACATGCCTAAATGGAAAATGATTCAAGAGATCGTTGTAAGTATGTACGCTCAGTTCTTTGCGCAACATTTCGCCACGCTGTGCCGAAATTCCTGTAATGTATTCTATGGGAGTGTATAATATATTGGAGAGTGTGCTGATTAATCAAAGATAAATCTGTGTTGATGGATTGTGAATTTTTTTCCTATAATCACAATTAAAAATTAAAATACTGAATCATGTATAAACAGAAATTTTTTATAAAAAAAACCATTTAAATAAAAAATTAAAAATTTATGCTAAGAAAATGTTATTTTTTTTATTTATATTCGTCAGCATATACCTAAACTAAATAAATATGATAAAAATTAAAGTTATACTGGCGATTCTTTGCGCCAGTATATTTTCGTTAGTTACTCAAGCGCAAGTAAAAGGCAAAGTGACAGATGCAAAAGATGGAGCTCCCATTTCTGGAGCATCCATAAATGTAAAAGGAAAAAGGACCTATACTATTTCTAATTCAGATGGAACTTTTGAGGTAAAAGCCGACCAAGGCGCTGCTTTAGAAATTTCTATTGTGGGATTTATTTCTCAAACAGTAAAAGGAAGCAGCAACACAGAAGTAACATTAACCCAAGATTCAAAATCTCTTTCGGAGATTGTTGTAACAGGTGTGGGTGTCGCAACATCCAAAAAGAAAATAGCCTTCGCTGTAGAATCAGTAAACCTTTCTAACCAGGTAAAAGTAGCTACAGGAGATGTAGCACAACAGCTGGTTGGGCAGATTGCAGGAGCACAAATAAGCAGTACCAATGGCTCACCCGGTGCGCCTTTAAACATTGTTTTACGAGGAATTAATTCTATTCAAGGTGGAACACTACCCTTGATTATGATTGATGGTGTTGAAGTGAAAGCAACGGATTTTAATTCATTAGATGTAAATGCTTACGAAAGAGTTGAAGTTGTGCAGGGTGCTGCAGCGGCAACACTTTATGGAGCACAAGGTGCAAATGGAGTAATACAATTGTTCAGCAAAAAAGGTAAACCAGGAAAACCACTTATTGAAATTAGTAGCAGTGTTACCTCTAATGAATTACTAAATATTGGTGGTGTAAGTAAATCAAGGTTACATGCATTCACTACTAATGCAAATAACGAAGTAGTTAATGGCACAACAGTACTTTCTTTTGACCCTACAAATTTGGAATATAATACAAACGTTGGTTACAGTGCACTATCAGTTACAAGTTTTGCAAACAAAGCGTACGATAAAAACCTACAATATTACGACCATTATAAAATGTTTTTTCAAAAAGGATATGCCTTTAATAACAGCGTAACTATATCAGGCAGTAAAGACAAAATGGACTATTTACTTTCTGCATCCAACAACAAACAAAATTCAAACTTTAAAAATAATGGAGGTTACCAGCGTTCTAATCTTACAAGTAACCTGGGAATAGAACTTGCTAAGAATTTAATGTTAAGATCAAGCACACAATTGGTTTACACAAAAAATACCTTGAATGATGCAACCGGTAGAGGAATCCTTTACAGTTTAAATAATACCAGACCATTTGCTAACTACGATCAAAAGGATTTAGATGGTAACTATGGCGCATATTTTGGTAACGCAGTTGGAGTAAATAGTGCTAATCCAAATTATGTAAACCAATATTCCAGCACTTTAGACAACAAAGTAGATGTTGTTCAAAACTTTAATTTGAATTATAAGTTTAGAAAATACCTTGAGTTAGACACTAAATATGGTATAAACTTTCAGCAGCAAAATGTAATTTATCGTTATGAAAATCAGGAGTTAAACAAAAACGCAGGGTCTCAACAATATTTTATTAGTAACTATAATCCTAATAATTCCGGTAGTACAACAGGAGAAATAGATAATATTAACAATAGAAAAACATTTCAAAATTTTTTAACAACTGCTACTATTAGAACAGATTTTGAAAAAGATTTTGGAATAAACTTACCTATCAAAACAAGTACACAAGTTGCTTTTGATTATAGAAAAAATAACTACAAACAATTTTTTGCTTATGGTTATGATGCTCCTATTTTTACCCCATGGAATGCAAGCCAGGCAGGCGTTTACAAAGTTGTATCCGATCGTGGCGAATCTTTTGTAACTTATGGAACTTTAATAAACCAACGTATAGATTATAGCGATATAGCCGGTGCATCAATTGGAGTAAGACGTGACTTTTCTTCCTTATCATATGTAGAAGGAGGAAAGGCTCAAAGTTTCCCAAGGGGAGATGCTTATTTCAACATTTCTAATTTGAATTTTTGGAAAGGTGGAAAAATAAACGATGTTGTTAACTATTTTAAGATAAGAGCTGCTTATGGGGAAGCAGGAGGACAACCTTTCTTTGGACAGCGAACAATTCTTTTAGGGGCTGCAAATCTTGGCCCAAATAATGTATTTACTCTACCTATAACTCCAGGCAATAAAAACGTTCAAATTGAAGTAAGTAAAGAAAGGGAATTAGGGTTTGATATGGGTCTTAAATTATTATCAGGTAAATGGTTAAAAAATGGTTCCATTTCCTTTACTCAGTGGGATAGAAAGTCAGATAATGTTTTATACAATGTAGACGTGGCTCCATCTCTTGGGTATGGTAGCGCACCTCAAAATGCATACGGCTTAGGATCAAATGGTATACAGGCGTCTTTAAATCTAAATGTTTTAACAAGCAAGAAGTTTACCTGGGATTTTACCACAAATTTTTCTAATCAAACATCTAAAATAACAAAAGTAACAGGTGCTGAGGTGGTAATTACTTCTTCAGCTGGCAGTTCAAACTATGTTTTAAGAGAAGGAGAAAAAATAGGTCAGCTTTATGGCTACATTATTTTAAGAACTGTTGACCAGTTAAATCCAAAAACAGGATTACCATTTATAGATAAAGCTAACCAAGCTAATTATGAAGTAGCAAGTAATGGTTGGGTTGTAAATAAAACAACCAAGAGACCAGCAAACTCTACAGATAAATTTTCATTTGGAGATCCTAATCCAAAATTCAACATGAGCTTTATAAACACAATTTCATTCAAGAACTTTGTTACATTAAGCATGCAATTGGATTGGATATATGGTAGTCATTTATATAACCAAACAAAAGAGTGGATGTATAGAGATGGCATTAGCAGCAATTATTCAATTCCCATTACAATAACAAATCCAACAACCAATCAGCCTGAAACGCAAGCTTACACAGCATTTTACAGAGGTATTTATCAAGCGGGCTCTAATAATGGAACAAAAGATTATTTTTATGAGAATGCATCTTTTTTACGCTTAAGAAATGTTTCAGCTGCATTTGATTTGGCTAAATTCACAAAACTTGCTTTCTTTAAAAAAACACAATTAGTATTATCCGGTCGTAACTTAATTACAAAAACAAAATATACAGGGTACGATCCTGAAGTAAGTTCAGGAAGTTCTAATTCATCATTTGACAGGGCTGTTGATCATAACACGATACCAAACACTAAATCTTACACCATAGGATTTAATATTTCTTTGTAATAAACTAAATTAAAATTTAAGAAAATGAAAAAAATAACAATAGCCTTTGGTTTAGTTTTACTTATTGTGGTTTCCTGTAAGAAAGAATTAAACATTTTAGACACCAATAACCCAAGTCCTTCGGCGGCTGCTTCTGAAGCAGGAGTGATTTCCTTAGCCCAAGGATCTATTTATAAGAATGGTTTTTATGATTTAAAATATAGTGATGGTGTTTATGGCAGGTTTTGGGCAGGCGCAACCGGCTTTCATGAAATGATGGGAGATATCATTGGGGTTGAAGCTGCCAATGCATATATAAACCAAATTGGTTGCCCTAACAAAGTAACTTTAGATAACAGCAGTGTGGTTTTAAACCCTAGTGCCATTAATACCCAGTATGCACTATTAAGAAGTGTAAATGTAAATTCACAATCAGGTGAAAATCCTACCTATTATGAATGGGCCTACATGTATAATATGATTGTGGCAAGTAATACTGTTTTAAATCTTGCAGGCAAATCTGCTTATACATCTGAAGGCATTACCAAAAAAGCTACTATTCAAGCTTGGGCTTATTTTTGGAAAGGGTATGCTTATGCAAGAATTGGTTCTATTTATTATGCCGGCATAAAACAAAATGCAACATTTGAAGACCAGTCTACAAATGGTAATTATGTTTCAAAAGAGAGTATTATTGCTGAATCTAACACTATGTTTGATAATGCAACCACTCAATTAACAGCTGTTACAAGCACCACAGCATACAACGAGGTGTTGGGTAAATTAATTCCTTCTTTTTTACAAACAGGAAAAGGAGGTATATTTTCAAAAGCAGAGTTTTTGAGGAATATTAGCACAATGAAAGCCAGAAATATTCTTGTAAATACGCCTATTGCTGCAATGTCAGCTGCACAATGGTCAAGTATATTAACGTTAACCACCAATGGCATAAAATCAACAGACTTAATATTTACAGGCCGCACAGATGCAAATGGAGATTTTTTAGGAACTACTATTGCGGATAAAGTGGCTTCGTCTGCAACGGCTACTGGTACTTATAAATTAAGTGAGCGTTGGATACAGGATTTTAAAGCAGGAGATCAACGATTTGCAAATAATATTCGTTCTTTAAGTCCGGGTATTGGTAATTTTAATCCAGACAGAGGAAATTCTTTTAATACCCGTTACACACTTAGAAAATATGGAAACGGTATAGCCGGAGTAATTATATATGCCAATCCAGATGCTGGAGCAAATGAAATTACCCTTTGTGGAACATTTGAAGAAAATGAATTAATGAAAGCTGAAGC
>JANXTG010000031.1 GCA_025352525.1 Ferruginibacter sp. | reverse complement strand
GGGCATCATTTATTTGGAACAGGTTCTGTTGCATCTGGTATTGCCATTAAGAAATTATTAGAAGAGGGTAAAATAAAAGGTACGATAAAAGTATTTGGTACACCGGCCGAAGAGGGAGGCAGCGGCAAAGTTTACATGGTAAGGGAAGGACTTTTTAATGATGTTGATGTGGTGATACACTGGCACCCAAGCGATAATAATTCTGTTACTTATACAAGTGCTCTGGCAAATAAATCTGCCAAGTTTAGGTTTTACGGCATTGCAGCTCATGCCTCTGCATCGCCTGAAAAAGGCCGCTCCGCTTTGGATGGCGTGGAGTCTATGGATTATATGGTTAACATGATGAGAGAACATATTCCGCAGGAAACCCGCATACATTATGTAATTACCAATGGCGGCAAAGCACCCAATGTTGTACCTGACTTTGCTGAAGTGTATTACTATGTAAGAAACCCAGAAAGAGCAAATACAGTAAGCATTTTTGACCGTGTTGTAAAAGCAGCGGAAGGTGCTGCAATGGGCACGGGTACTAAAATGGATTATGAAATTATTGGTGGTACACATGACCTGTTGATTAATAAAACACTGGCAGCAAACATGCAGGGCAACTTAGAAAAAGTAGGTGGCGTTAATTATACTCCTGCGGAAATACTTTACTCAAAAGAAATGGAAAAATCCTTTTTAAGTGCAGCCCCGGGTTATGCCGAAGCGGCAATAGTAATGCCTATGCACATTGAAAAAAGCCAGGGTTCGACAGATGTAGGCGATGTGAGTTACGCAGTACCAATGGTAGGCTTGGAAGCTGCAACATGGGTGCCGGGTACCGCCGCCCATAGCTGGCAAGCAATTGCCTGTGGCGCAACTGATATTGGTATAAAGGGAATGATGGTGGCTGCAAAAACAATGGCTCTTACTGTAATAGATTTGTTTACAAATCCTGAACTGATTAAAAAAGCCAAAGAAGAATTTGTTATTTCAAAAGGCACTTACAAATACAAAGCGTTGTTGGGCGATAGAAAACCTGCTTTAAATTATAGGGATTAATACATACTAATTGAAATTTTATTTTGATATTTAAAGAGATTTTTTAATCAATAAAAAAATTAAAACCTTTTAAAAATTAAAATGTTTTTGTAAAGTACATGCGCTCTAAAAAATATAAATTATTACATGCTTTCCACCCGTCACGAAATATTTATTGAAGTTGCAACCAACCTAAGTTTTACAAAGGCAGGGGAAATATTATTTATTTCGCAGCCCGCCATCAGCAAACAGATAAAGGCATTGGAAGCATTTTACAAAACAAATTTATTTGAAAGAAAGGGTGGGGCAATACGATTAACTCCGGGTGGACAATTGTTATTGGATCGTTTAAAAGAAGCTAAAAAAATTCAAAACCAGCTAGAGTTTGAACTTAGTACTCTTACTGATCATTTAAAGGCAAAAGGTCAGCTAAAACTGGGAGCAAGTACTACTGTTGCGTTGTACATTATTCCAAAAATTTTATCGGCCTTTCATCAAAAATATCCCGAAGTAAAAATAAGTTTACTCAACAGAAATACCGATACTATTACCAAAGCTTTAATAGACCAGGAAATTGATATTGGTATTGTTGAAGGAAAAAGGAAGAACTCCGCTATTCTATACCAGCCATACATGACAGATGAAGTGGTGGCAGTTTGCAGTGCTAAAAGTCCGATTGCCAAAAAGAAATTTTTAACTATTAAAGACCTGCAGCAATATCCTATTGTTTTAAGAGAACAAGGTTCGGGCACACTAGAAGCTCTAAAATATAACCTCGAAAAAAGTGCTGTAAAGATTTCTGATTTAAAAGTAAGTGTTCGCCTTGCAGGTACGGAGGCGCTCAAAAACTTTTTAAGAGAGGATACCTGTCTTGGTTTTTTACCAAAAGGTTCTATATTAAAAGAACTGCGTGATGGTGATCTTGTTGCTGTTAAAATAGAAAAATTTAAAATCATCAGGGATTTCTTTTTTATACAACGCCATGGGACCGATACCAACGAACTTAACAGAACATTTATAAAGTTTTGTAAAAACCATATATAACCATTGGTTATGTACTATAACTATTTAAGTCAATATGGTTATACTGGAGATTGTACTTTTGTTTAATGCTGACATTAACAAAATCATACTCATTTGCTGTAGGACTTAAATGTTCTTGCTGTCACAAAGAATATTCTCTCAATTCCTTAAATACTTTTGCAGACTGCTGCAACAGACCATTAGTGGTTGAATATGATGAGGAATATAGCCTCGATAAAAACAAGCTGGCAACCAGGCAACAAAATATGTGGCGTTATGCCGAAATGTTACCGGTATTAAACAAAGAAAACATCGTTAGTCTTGGCGAAGGAATGACACCTATTTTTGAATTAAATAAACTTGGTGCGGCGTATGGTTTTTCAGATCTTTTAATGAAAGATGAAACATCAAATCCTACAGGATCTTTTAAAGCCAGGGGTTTAAGCATGGCCGTTTCCAAAGCAAAAGAATTCGGTATAGAGCATTGTATTATTCCTACAGCAGGCAATGCCGGCGGGGCTTTAGCGGCTTATTGTGCCAGGGCAGATATTAAATGTACGGTTGTAATGCCTACTCATACACCTAAAATATTTAAACAGGAATGTGAATTGTACGGTGCTGAATTAATTCTGGTAGATGGGTTGATAAATGACTGTGCAAAAAAGATTGGAGAACTAAACAGTAGCCATAAATATTTTGATATTTCTACCCTCAAAGAACCATATAGATTAGAAGGTAAAAAAACAATGGGTTACGAAATTGCCGAACAGCTTGATTGGCAATTGCCTGATGTTATTATTTATCCCGCCGGTGGCGGTACAGGTTTAATTGGTATCTGGAAAGCATTTAAAGAAATGCTGACTCTTGGTTGGATTACGGGCCCGTTACCTAGGATGTATGCAATACAGTCACAAAATTGCTCACCAATATTACATGCTTTAAAAGATGCTGTAAACTGGAAAAATAATTTTACCCCGGAGCCAAGTATTGCAAACGGTTTAGCAGTTCCATATCCATTTGGAATGAACATGATGCTTGATGTTTTACAGGAATCAAATGGTACAGCAGTTTCAATATCCGAAGAAGAAATTGTTGCGGGAGTAAAAGAAATTGCAAAAACGGAAGGACATATAATTTCCCCTGAGGGTGCTGCTACATGGAAAGCGCTGTTGCATTTACATAAAAATAAAATGATAAGGGCTGATGAAAAAGTATTGTTGTTGAACACAGGAAGTGGTTATAAGTATTTAGATAATCTAGACCTTCACTTCTAAAACTAAAACAGCATTTTTCCAACAAAAACATCCCCTGAAAAATAAAAAGAGGTACAGATTTAATTATCTGGACCTCTTTTAAATTATGTTATGTGCTAATTTTTTAACTTACCAATAAATACTGTTTTGATTAAAACAAAAAGCCCCGTTCAAGAATATGAACAGGGCTTTTTATTATTGAACAAAATTTAAAAATTTCTAACAGTCATTTCAGTTCTTCTGTTTTTTGCACGTCCTGCTGCAGTTTTGTTATCTGCTACTGGCTTTGTTTCACCAAATCCTGAAGATTTTAATCTTGATGCATCAATACCCTTTTCTGTAAGATAATTCTTAACTGCGCCTGCACGGTTATCAGAAAGTACCTGGTTGCTCTCGTCAGATCCCTGAGCATCTGTATGGCCATCAATGTCTATCATTAAAGACTCATCTGCTTTCATCAACCTTACAACCTCATCTAAAGATTTAAATGACTTAGGAAGTAATTTGAAACTGCCTGTTGCAAAGAATACATTTTTTGCTGCAAAGTTTATTTTCTCAATCACTTCTTTCGCAATAACAGGGCAACCTTTGTTGCTTACCGGGCCCGGTCGTGAAGGGCATTTATCTTCTTCATCATTTACACCATCACCGTCAGTATCCGGTATCGGACAACCCTGGTAACGTGCCAAACCGAAAACTGTAGGACATTTATCAAGTTCATCATTAATTCCGTCACCATCTGTATCAGGAATAGGACAACCCTGATATTTTGCAATACCCGGTACATCAGGACATTTGTCACTAATATCAGGGATACCATCTCCATCTCTGTCGCTTACAACGACCGGCACTACTTTTTCTAGAACGGGAATAACTATTGGTGCTGCTATTTTACCGGTACCA
>JANXTG010000242.1 GCA_025352525.1 Ferruginibacter sp. | reverse complement strand
GCATTAAAACCAATACCCCATGGAGAATGTTTTGCATTTGTTGCAATAGGAATGATCACATTAAAAAGCTCAGGTTCAATAATCGCCCATTCTAACAATTGTTGTCCACCCATACTTCCGCCCATACCTATGGCAATTTTTTGTATGCCTAAATTATCTTTTAATAATTTATAAGCATTTGCCATATCCCTTGTTGTAAAAAAAGGAAATTGATGATAGTAAGATTTAGAATTTGGATCAACACTTATCGGACCTGTGCTCCCGTAACAACTGCCGGGCATATTTACGCAAATAATAAAATATTTTTTCGGATCAGCGATTTTATTTTCCCCTACTAACTGCGGCCACCACTCAATTACATTGCTGTTAGCGGTAAGCGCATGAAACACCCAAAGCACATTTTCTTTCTCTGCATTTAATAAGCCCATTGTTGTATAAGCAAGTTGAAATCCGGGTATTGTTATTCCGGATTCCAACTCGAATATATCTTTACAAATAAAAGTGTGCTGTTCAAATATATCTTCCATAAACTTTATCTAAATACATTTGAAACGGTATAATTAATTTGCGTAACGCCGGATATATTATCACTGATAGGGCATCTTGCTTTTGCTTTATTTATAATTGCATTAATAATTTCTTCTGTAGCATCAGCCTCCAGAATAATATTAATATTTATGTGCTGAAAACCGGAGCGGTTAAAACCCGGAAGGCCTACAAACTTTGCTGGATCTAGATCTCCATCAATATCAATTTTTAATTTATTGATGATGACATTGTGCTCTTTGGCCTCCAAGTGCACTACAATATTCAAGCATCCTGCCAGGCTCCCCAATAAATATTCAACAGGGTTTGGTGCTTCATTTGTTCCTCCCAAAGCACCGGGTTCATCAATAACAAAGGAAAAACTCCGGGCTTTTGCCTCAAATTTTGTAGCTGTTTTACTTTCGCCTTTTATGGCAAATTTTACGACTGACATATTTTATCCTAATTTATTTTAAACAATTTTTATTTACTACTTGCTTCTAGTGCTTGTTCAATATCTGCAATAATATCATCGATATGTTCAATTCCTGTTGATAAACGAACCATGCCCGGCGTAACACCACCACGTTTTTGCTCTTCTTCATTTAGTTGTTCATGTGTTGTTGAAGCCGGATGTATTGCAAGTGTTTTTGAATCGCCAACATTTGCAACATGGCTTACAAGTTGAAGCGCATTAATAAATTTAGCTGCTGCATCTTTACCACCTTTTATTTCAATACTCAGCATGCCACCAACGCCATTCTTCATGTATTTTTGAGCAAGCGCATAATATTTACTCGAAGGTAATCCTGCATAATTTACCTGATCCACAAAGGGATGTTGTGCTAGGTATTCAGCAAGTTTTTGCCCGTTGCTGTTAACCCTTTCCATTCTCAATGAAAGTGTTTCCAAACCCTGTAATAAAAGGAATGAATTGAATGGGCTTTGGCTTGAACCGAAATCTCTCAACCCTTCAACCCTTGCACGAATGATGAATGCAATATTTGGTAATCCTAGGGGATTATTTACACCAAAAACTTCTGCAAATTTTAAACCGTGGTAGCCTTCGCTTGGCTCACTAAATTGTGGAAACTTTCCATTGCCCCAATCATAAGTTCCACCATCTACAATAACACCACCAATACTTGTACCATGGCCACCAATCCACTTTGTGGTAGATTCAACAACAATATCTGCACCGTGCTGCAAAGGCTTAAATAAATACCCACCTGCACCAAATGTATTATCTACAATTACAGGAATATTGTGTTTTTTTGCAACTGCCGCTATCGCTTCAAAATCAGGAATATTTAATTCAGGATTACCGATTGTTTCAAGATAAATAGCCTTTGTTTTTTCATCAATTAGTTTCTCAAAAGCTTCGGGCGAATCTCCATCTGCAAAGCGGGCTTCAACGCCTAATCTTTTAAACTGTACTTTAAACTGGTTAAATGTACCGCCATACAAAAAAGAAGTTGATACAAAATTATCGCCGAGGCCAAGTATATTATTTAGTGCTATAAACTGTGCTGCCTGTCCAGATCCTGTTGCCAATGCTGCGACGCCACCTTCTAATGCAGCAATTCTTTTTTCAAATACATCGGTTGTTGGGTTCATCAAACGGGTGTAAATGTTTCCGAATTCTTTTAATCCAAATAAACTTGCAGCGTGTGCAGTATCATTGAATACATATGAAGTTGTTTGATAAATGGGCACTGCTCTTGATCCTGTTACAGGATCTACATCCTGGCCTGCATGAAGTTGGAGTGTTTCAAATTTGTAATTACTCATTGTTTTGATTTTAAATGTTTAAAATAATTTTGATAAAATAAAAAGCCCTGCTTTTGAAGGCAAGGCTTTGAAAATTGTAAAGTATAGTTTAGATATTATTTACAATGCAAAAGCCCTGTCGTGTTGTTACACATACACATGCAATGCATCATAAAAATATTTTTGTTTTTTGCTTTCATTTTTCGATCTATCGCAAAAGTATATTTCTATAATTTATCAGCCAAATATTTTTTAATGTTGGTACATCAATTCTTAGAATTTCCTTATTTCATAATTTTCAGTTTATTATCTAGTACATTTTTAATTGCCTTGCAACAAACACTTTTATGTGGAAAAATAAAAGGTTTAAATAACTACTCTAATGTATATGCACAGGAATAAAAAATCTTTACAGTTTTGATCTTAAATGAAGCTTTAGAAAATTTTTCTTTTGGCTGCTAAAGCTAGGTTTAAACACATAAAATCGCCTATATTTGCCTATATGATGAACGTGGATAACATGGAATATAATACTACTCGTAATCACCTTATAATGAAGGAATACGGTAGGCATATTCAAAAAATGGTTGAGTACTTACTTACTTTGGAAGACAGGCAGGAAAGGCAAAAAAATGCTTTCGCTGTAATTGAATTGATGGGTTTTTTAAATCCTCACCTTAAAAATGTAGAAGATTTCCGCCATAAATTATGGGATCATCTGTTTTTAATAAGCGATTTTACCCTCGATGTTGATAGTCCTTATCCCATCCCAACAAGAGAAACATTAAAGGCAAAGCCTGAAGTATTGCCTTACCCAAGAAGATATCCGAAATTTAATCATTTAGGTAAAAATATTGAGGTCGTAATTGACAAGGCTTTAAAAGAAGAAAATCCTGAAAAGAAACAGGGTTTTGCAAATGCCATTGCATATTACATGAAACTTACTTACAGCAACTGGCATAAAGAACTCGTTCATGATGACAGTATTCAAAATGAGTTAAGTGATATGACTGATGGTGAACTTGCTTTTAACAGCAGACCTTTTGTAAAACACCAGGCGCCACGTATTGAAAGAGATGAGTATCCCGCAGGAAGAAACCAGTACCGCAAAAATTTTGGAAGCAGGGACAACCGACCTAACAATAACAGTAATAACAGCAACAATAACAATAACAGAAACAACGGGCCGGGTAATAATAACAGAAATAATCCACAGGGCGGTGGTGGAGGTAACAGAGATGCAAGCGGCAGCAGAGACCCACGAACCAATAATAGTAATAACAGAAATTTTAAAAAAAGATTTTAATTTAGTTAAAATAAATTACTGCCGGCAGGTTTTATCTGCCGGTTTTTTTATACTGCATTTTTCAAAGTAATTTGAAACAGATAAATAATTATTTTAAAACAATGTTTTCTAATGGCCATTTTTGAAGTAAGGGGAGGAAATAAATTAAACGGTGAAATAACACCACAGGGTGCAAAAAACGAAGCACTGCAAATTTTGAGTGCGGTATTGCTTACGGCACAACCGGTAGAAGTAAACAATGTCCCTGATATTATAGATGTAAATCTTTTAATAGAATTATTAAAAGAAATGAACGTGAAGATTGACAAGACGGGTACCAACAGGTATCGTTTTCAGGCTGATGATGTAGACGTTGAATATTTACAAAGCGAAGCCTACTTTAAAAAAAGCGGAAGGCTTCGTGGTTCAGTAATGCTTGCGGGTCCTTTGCTTGCAAGGTTTAAGAAAGCATATTTACCAAAACCCGGTGGCGATAAAATTGGCAGACGCAGACTTGATACACATATAATTGGTTTTGAAAGGCTGGGTGCTGAATTTTCTTACAACAGCGACACAGGTTTTTTCTCCCTGCGGGCAGATGAATTAATTGGATGTTTCATGTTGCTCGATGAGCCGAGCGTAACGGGCACAGCCAATATTTTAATGGCTGCAGTATTGGCAAAGGGCACAACTACTATTTATAACGCAGCCTGCGAACCTTACATACAGCAGCTTTGCAAAATGCTCATTCGGATGGGCGCAAAAATTGAAGGATCCGGCAGCAATATGCTCACCATAAATGGTGTTGAAAGTTTAACCGGTACTGATCATACTATGCTGCCCGATATGATTGAGATCGGGAGTTTTATTGGCCTTGCTGCCATGACGCAGGGAGATGTAACCATAAAAAATGCAGCAGTAGCTGAGCTTGGGATTATACCTGAAAAATTTAGACAGCTGGGAATTAAACTCGATATTATTGGTGATGATATTCATGTGCCATATCAGGATAAATATGAAATAAATAAATTTTTAGATGGTGGAATTATGACCATTTACGATAACCCATGGCCGGGTTTTACGCCTGATTTATTAAGCATTGTTTTGGTAACTGCAATACAGGCACATGGCAGTGTACTTATTCACCAAAAAATGTTTGAAAGCCGTTTGTTTTTTACAGATAAATTAATAGAGATGGGTGCACAGATTATTCTCTGCGATCCTCACCGGGCAGTAGTTATAGGGTTGGAGAGAGAGAAACAATTGCGGGGAATAACCATGAGCAGTCCGGATATTAGGGCAGGAGTGGCTTTGCTGATTGCAGCATTAAGTGCAACAGGAAAAAGTATTATTCAAAATATTGAGCAAATAGATAGAGGCTATGAAAACATTGATGGAAGGTTGAGAGCGCTGGGAGCAGATATTGTGAGAATGAATTAATGAGATAACTTGCTAATATGCTAAAGGGGTTTAATATGATTTAATGATTTATTGGTTTTTGCAAAATATTCTAAATAGAAACTATATAACTCAAAAGCATCGAAGATGATATGAATACTCATATCTAAATACTTAATTCTTTTTCATGAATAAAATTTTAATTATAACAGCGCCATCAGGAGCAGGAAAAACTTCTATCACAAAATATTTAATGGAGAAATTTCCGGTGCTTACATTTTCTGTTTCAGCTGCTACAAGACAAGCAAGAGGAACAGAAAAAAATGCTGTGGATTATTATTTTATAAGCGGAGAAGAGTTTAAACAGAAAATACAAAACAATGAATTTGTTGAATGGGAAATGGTGTATGAAGGAAAATATTACGGTACTTTAAAAGCTGAACTGCGGCGCATTTGGGAACAGGGTAAAATACCGGTACTTGATATTGATGTTAAAGGCGCCATACATGTAAAACAACAATTTAATGAAGGTACATTAAGTATTTTTATTGAACCGCCTTCAGTTAATGATCTTAAAACTCGACTGGAAAGCAGAGGTACAGAATCTAAAGATTCTCTGGCAGCAAGGCTCAATAAAGCGTCCTACGAATTATCATTTAAAGAACAGTTTGATAAAACTGTGGTAAATGCAGATTTACAAACTGCCTGCAGCGATGCTGAAAAAATTGTATTTGAATTTTTAAACAGATAATTTTCAAACACCTAATTTTATGTTATGGAAGTATCTATCGCCGTTTTAGTTGCTATATTGGTTTCACTGCTTTTCATAGGTTTTTTTGCCGGTATAGAAATTGCTTTTGTATCTGCCAATAAATTATCGTTAGAGCTAAACAAAAAGCAAGGCAGTTATACAGGAAAAATATGGGGGAGCTTTGCAGAACATCCTGCAAAATTTATAGGTACAATATTGGTTGTAGTTAATATTTTGTTGGTTGTATATGGTTTGCTGATTGGTGTAATTCTTAAACCTTTTTGGAACTTTATATTTCCAAATGCAACATTTAAATATGCAAGTTTTGTTCAGTTGTTTTTTGAAACGATTGTAGCAACTACATTAATTATATTTATAGAATTTACAAGTAAAGCATTTTTTCGTTCACGCAATAACAGTATTCTCTCCAGTGGTTTCATCACATACATAGTTCAGTTTATTTACTCCCTGTTTTCTTCAGTGGGTTCCATATTTGTAAGCACAGCAGAATGGATATTAAAATATATTTTTAACGTAAAAATAAACGAGCGAAAAGAAGTATTTAGCAAAGTTGATCTGGAGCATTATTTACTGCAAAATAAAATGCACAACGAAGAAGAATCTTCTGACATTAATAAAGAACTTTTTGAAAATGCATTGTCTATAGGCGATGTAAAAATAAGAGAGTGTCTTATTCCCCGCAAAGAAATTGTAGGCGTAAGCAACCAAAGCTCTGTTGCAGAGATTAGAAATATTTTTATAGAATCAAGGTTGAGTAAACTTGTTATTTATGATAAAAATATTGATAATATTATCGGTTATGTACACCAGTTAGATCTTTTTAAAAGCCCTGCAACCCTGCAGGAAATAATGTTGCCGATACCAACGGTGCCTGAAACAATGAGCGCTACAGATTTAATGGCAAAATTTAGCAGGGAAAGAAAATCTATTGCCTGGGTAATTGATGAGTTTGGCGGCACTGCGGGTATCGTAACCATGGAAGATTTGCTGGAAGAAATTTTTGGGGAGATAAAAGATGAATATGATGATGTGGAAGATTTTGTTGACAAGCAACTGACTGATAACGAATATCTATTCAGCGGCAGAATAGAACTTGATTTTATTGCCGAAAAATATGGGCTTGAATTTCCGGAAGATGAAACGGCTGAAACACTTTCGGGCTTTATTATTCAGCGCAATGCAGATATTCCGAAAGCCAACGAACAGATCATTATTGGTAATTATGAATTTAATATTCAAACAATAAGCGATACCCGAATAGAATTAGTAAAACTAAAAGTGTTAAAATAAGCCAATATATAATCTGGTTCATAATAAATACAATTGCTTGTTAATCTGTTTTTACTTTTATAAAATGATTGTAGGTGCTCATGTTTGGGGAGAAGATATTGAACAAAGCCGGCTTTTGTTTACTTTAAAAAATGCTGCTTTAGCAAAGCCGACAAATAAAATAATTTTGTTTACTGATTGTATTGTAAATGCCCTTCCTCAAAATTGTTTACAGGTAAACATCAACCCAAAACTAAAAAACAAACTGCTTTTGTATTATTGGTACAAATACAAATTACCCAAAATGCTTTTAAAATATAATATCAGTTTATTTATAAGCAATGCAGGAATGTTATATTCCGCAAATGCGATAAAACAGTTTTTATTTATTGATAATAAAAATCTGTTGGAAGAGCGAAATAATTTTTTTAAAAAAAAGTTTAGTGCTGCAGTATTAGCTGCACAAAATGTTTTTGTAACTGATGATATTTTAGCGGATAGCCTAAATAAAAAATTTCCTGATCTCTCAGGTAAAACACAGAAACTTTATTTTAATGTAAATGAAAACAACACAGTGTTTACTTTAAATGATATTGAAGCTATAAAAGAAAAATATATTGCAGGGTTTGAATACTATTTATTTCGGGTAAATGCTTCTTCGCAAGTGCAGCTTATAACTGTTTTAAAAGCCTTTTCTCAATTAAAAAAATGGCAAAAAACTTCCTTAAGATTAATGTTGCTTTTTGAAAATGAAATAGATGAAAAACTGTTACCTGATTTTAAAAATTACAAATATAAAAATGAGGTTGTGTTGTTAAAAGAAACTAATGAAAACGCATTACCGTTAACGGCTGCTGCTTTTGCTTACATATTTTTTGGTGAGTATAAAAGCAGCCAAAATGTGTACAATGCATTTTATTATAATGTCCCGGTAATAGCTGCAGATACTGTTTCTAACAATTTACTGTTTAAAGCAGCAGTAATTTACGCAGCAATTAATGTAGATAGTTTGGCACTTCAACTACAACTGATTTATAAAAATGAAAGCTACAAAATTCAGCTTCTTCAAAAAGCAGCTATGTTCTTGACAAGGTTTAACAGTAATACAGCATCACAAAAATTTATTGAGATCGTTTCAAATTAATAAACGGTCATACCTTTAATTTAAAATATGATCCATGAATTTTCCATCGCCTGTAGATATAACAGAAATAGCAACCCTCATAAATGCAACACTTGTTGGAGATAATCGATCTGCAGCTAAAGGAATAAACGAATTAAACCGGGTGGAAGTAGGTGATTTGGCTTTTGTAGATCATCCAAAATATTACGACAAAAGTATTAACAGCAAAGCTACTTTTATCATCATCAACAAAGGGGTAAAAGTACCCGAAGGAAAAACTTTGCTCATTACAGAAAATCCTTTTGAAGCTTATTGTAAAATTGTAGCGCATTACCAGCCATTTACAAAAGCGTTAAAGGCGATTAACTCTGATAACATTGGCGAGAATACATTTATTTTTCCAACGGCATTTATTGGCAACAATGTAACCATTGGCAGTAATTGCATCATCCATCCGCATGTTACCATTATGGATCATTGTATAATTGGTAATAATGTGGTTATACAGGCAGGCACAGTCATTGGCAGCGATGCCTTTTATTATAATACAAAAAAAGAAAGAGAAGTATGGTATAAAAAAATGCCGAGCTGTGGTAGAGTCGTAATAGATGATGATGTAGAAATTGGTGCAGGCTGTACCATTGACAGAGGCGTAACGCATGATACCCGAATAGGAAAAGGAACCCGTTTTGATAACCTCATACACATAGGACACGATACTGTTTTTGGAAAAAACTGTTTGGTTGCTGCCAATGTCGTAATTGCCGGTTATGTAAACATTAAGGATGCTGTTACCATTTGGGGCGGCTGTATAATAAACAAAACGCTTACCATCGGCGAAAATGCAGTGCTGCTTGGGCGCACAGGTGTGGGCGGTGATTTAGAGGGGAACAAAACCTATTGGGGAGCACCTGCACAGGAAGCCAGTGCTGTAAAAAGAGATTTAATCTGGATGAAAAGAATTCCGCAATTGTGGGAAAAAGTAATGAAGAAATCTTAGCTTTCTTTTGTCTCCAATCTTGCGTCTAAAATCCTGCATTTCTAATCTACTTTATAATCATACGGTAATTGATCTGCCACTTTTTCCCATGCCCAATAACCACTTATAGATAAATCATTTTGATCATAAAAATATCCGTTTTGTTCAATGGTTAGAGACTCAGTAGGTTTAAAAATAAGCATTGAAAATTTAAAATCTTTTGGCTCTGTCGGATGCGCTAAAGTATAAGCCTCTAGAGGTTTTTCGGTCATAAATAAAATGCCTAAATCTTTTTGATTGGGTAATATTTCTACCGTATGTGTACTGTCATCTTTTATATAATTTATAGCGCCGTAAGTATCCTTTAATTTGATGGCATTATCAATTCCATTTTGTTGAACAATAAACTGTATTTCAAACTCCTGTTCTTTTAAATTTTTATTATAAATACTTCTCATAAAGTGCAACAATGATCCTTTATAAGCAGCCTTTCTGTTGGCTTGCCACAAAAGCTTTTGTATGCTGTCACCCTGCATTTCTTCATACAACGGCGAGCCTGAATAAATACTAACACCGGTATTGTATTCATGGGTAAAAGAATCTATTGTATACTTTATGTTGTAACCGAGTGCATTGTTTTTTAATACCAATGGTTCTGTAGCAATAATTTTTAACCTGTTTTTTTTCTTTGAAAAAAAGAAATGTAATACTTCTGCATTTTGAATATTACAAACTTTACTGTTGCTTGTTTTACCAATGAACTCTTCATTAAAAAACTGTCCGTATTTTTCAAGTCCGTCTTTTACTTCGTTTGTAGATGTGATGGCTACAGTTTCAAGTTCTTTTTCTTTTTCTTTTAAATTTACATTAATGGCCTCGCCTTCATCAGCAGTTGTTATACGCCTGCTTTCGGTTTTAAAACCCGTAAAAGTAAATACAAGTTCATAACCACCCGGAGGCAATTGCAATTTAAAATTTCCGGTTTCATCAGTAATTGTTCCAATAGTTGTATTCTGCGCAAATACAGATGCAGCGGCCATTGGCAAGCCTGTTAATCCATTCAGCACTTTACCTGAAATAAAAAAATTGTTTTGTGCATGTAAAGCGTTCAACAAAAATAAACTTAGTAGAGTGGCAAAAAATATTTTCATAATAGTTATAAATATCTCTCGAAAATAAAGGATATGATGTTAATTATTTGTTGCAGTAATAATATTGAAACAAATAAATAGTGTCGATTATTTTATAATGGCAGCAATTAATTTCTGGCAGGTATATGTAATCGTATCCTGCATTTTGCGGTATTTAAAACTGTTTAATTGGTTAAGTAGTTTTCTGTTATCATAAACAACCTTTGTAAGTGCAGTGTTCGCAGTTTCTCTTGTAATTAAAGGTGATGTGCCCACAAACATACTTTTAATATTTTCTATTCGCCAGGTTAATGAAGCTATAAAGGGCATCACTTTTTTTGATGGCACTTTTTTACCAAATGCTTTTGCGATCATCGTAAACATATCCTGGTAAGAAATATTTTCGGCACTTACAATAAACTTTTCGGCGGTTATATTGCTTTCCATTAATTGCACCATGGCAACTGCAACATCTCTTACATCTACAAAGCCTGTAGTGCCTTCAGTGTACCACGGAAATTCATCGTAGACTGATTTAAATATTTTTGTAGAGCCTTCATTCCAGTTGACCCCACCTAATATAATGGAAGGATTTATTATTACTGCATTCAGTCCTTCCGCTACACCACGCCACACTTCCATTTCGCCAAGGTATTTACTGTGACCATATTTACTGTTACTTGTATCTTCAGTCCATAACATGGTTTCATCAATCATTTCTCCGGTGTGAATTCTGCCCAGAGCTGCTACAGAACTTACGTGAACAAATTTTCGTACACCTGCATTTAAGGCCGCGTTTACTACATTGGCTGTTCCTTCTACATTTATGCTGTAAAGTTTTTTTTCATCTTTGGGGTTGAAGGAAACAAGGCCGGCGCAGTGGTATATTTCAGATACATCGTGGAACGCATCTTCGAGTGCATACACATCAAGTATGTCGCATTCAACTGTCTCAAGATTTGTAAATGTGTTTAAAGCAAGTGGGGTAGTGTTATAAGTAGCTTTTACATTTTCTCCTTTTTGGAGCAACATTTCAATTAATGTATTACCCAATAAGCCTGCACCACCTGTTACTAAAATCATTGTCCAGTATTTTTATTATAATCATAAAAACCTCTTCCTGTTTTTTTACCCAGGTTACCTGCTGCAACTTTTTGCTCCTGCATGGGCGATGGTTTAAAACGGGCATGATTGTTAAATGCTTTATATACAGATTGGGATACGGCAAGATTTATATCCATACCTATTAGATCCATAAGTTTAAAAGGACCCATTTTAAAGCCCGCGTTTTCCATTAATATATCTATGTCTTCAAAATTTATTTTCTTTTCATAAGCTAGGTTCATAGCTTCAAGATAAAAATGCCGAGCAACCCTGTTTACAATAAACCCAGGTGCATCTTTACAAATAACCGGTTGCTTTTTTAAGGCAACACATACTTTATAAACAATTTGCATAATTTCTTGTGAAGTTGATTTACCTGCCACAACTTCTACCAGTTTCATTATATGTGCAGGGTTAAAAAAATGCATGCCACAAATCCTTTCAGGATGTAAAATGTTTTTTTGAATAGCAGTAATGGAAAGGGATGAAGTATTGCTTGCTAATATTGTTTTTGGGCTGTTAATTGATGCAAGCGTCTTATATAGTGTTTCTTTAATTTGAAGATCTTCAATAATTGCTTCAATAATTAAATCTCCTACACACTCATTAATGTCTGTAGTAAAAAATATATTATTGAAAATTTCTACTTTTTGCTCCGCAGAAATCTTTTCTTTACTCAATAAAAAATCCAGGTTTTTAAGTATAGATTTTTTAGCTGTTTCAATACCTTTTTCATTGGTATCAAACAATACCGTGTTAAAATTATTCTGTGCAGCCGCCAAAGCAATTCCACTACCCATTGTACCGGCACCTGCAACACAAATCTTTTGTATCATGCTGCAAATATAAAACTGTACTGCTATTTACTTTTTTTTATAATTTTTTACATTAAGATATTTTTTTTAATGCAGCAGTAAATTGTAAATAAAAACCGCAGCAACTATTTAAGATAGTTACTGCGGTCTGTATTTTTAAAAATTTAATTATAATTTATCAGCTTCTCTCTTTGCATCTGCTTTCATTTTCTCATTAGCCGTAATAGAAAACTCCACCCTTCTGTTAGATGCTCTTCCTTCCATTGTAGTATTATCACCTTTAGGTTGACTTTCACCAAACCATTTAGTAGTAAGTCTTGTAGCAGTTAATCCATCTTTTTTCAATTCATTTCCCACAGCCATTGCTCTTCTTTCAGAAAGTGTCATATTAGATAAATTGCTGCCAACGTTGTCGGTGTGCCCTTCTACCAAAATGTTTGTTTCAGGATATTCTGTAAATATTTTAACCAGTTTATCTATTGCTAATTGAGAGTTGGAAGTAATATTATATTTACCGGTAGCAAAATAAACACCTGCTTTTGTTCCGTCAGGATTATTCTCATCAAAAGTTACATTAATACCTTCTCCAACTCTTTCTACTTTAGCGCCTGGTATTTCTGTTTTAATTTTCTCAGCCTGCTTATCCATTTTATTACCTATTATTCCGCCTGCTGCACCGCCAATAGCAGCGCCAAGTATTGCACCAAGTGCTGTATTACCTTTCTTTCCTACATTATTCCCAATTACACCGCCAAGTACTGCACCTGTAGCTGCGCCAATTGCTACTCCTTTATTTTGGTTACTTGCTCTTCTTGTAGTATCGCAACCGGCTGCAATTAATGAAATGCTTAAAATGCCGTAAAATGTTTTTGTTATAAAATGTTTCATATTGTTTTTTTTAATTAAATTTTTACAAAGTTATAAATAAATGATGCCGGTCTTCCTTCAAAAGTTATATCACTTTTTAACTGCATGCCGGTGTTGTTAAGTTGTAAAATAGTAAATCTAAACCCTGCTTTTGCTTCATCCATATCTTTGTATTTACCATCTACTCTTTTATATTGAAGCATTTTCGGTGCACCTCCTTCTTCAAAAATTGACCAGCGAATATTTCTTTTTACAGCTACGCATTCTGCACCGTTTTTACTTATTTCATAAAAACCAAGATTATTGTATTTATCAAATCTCCATGTGCTTCCTATAAAACAATTAAAGTCAGCCTCATCTAAAACCTGTGCTTTTATTTTACCGGTAATGCCTTCTGTGGTGATGCTTTTGAGCTGCCAGTTTCCGACAACAGTTTTCTTTAGTGTTCTTCCGTCTTTTGAACTAGAGCAGGAACTAATAATAAACACAATTAACAGTGTGCTTATTATTAAAGTTAATTTTTTCATGAAGTTAATTTAGCGGTGATGGTTAAAAAGGTTATTGTTTTACCAATAACTTGACTGGTATTTTCAATTTTAATGCCAAACAATGCTTTTCTTTTTCATAGCCAACTGCTAAAGCAAAATTTATTTATGTTTAAAATCAATAGTTTGTAGTGAAAAAAGCTGCTATAGATAAATTCCTATGCAGATTCAAATTGTTTTAAAAATCTCAGATCATTTTCGCTAAAGAACCGTAAATCCTTAATTTGATACGTAAGCATCGTTATTCTTTCAATGCCCATTCCAAAAGCAAAACCTGTATATTTATTACTGTCAATACCGCAGTTTTCCAAAACCTTAGGGTGAACCATTCCACAACCTAAAATCTCTACCCATCC
>JANXTG010000239.1 GCA_025352525.1 Ferruginibacter sp. | reverse complement strand
CTTATAATTTCATGTATTTTAGTGTTTCAGTACGGCAAAAGATGTAGGATAGCTTGAAATAATAGAAGCGAGACTATATCGAGACCTGCAAAGATTGAATTGCTAAGAACGTTACCCATAAAGGCTTTCAGCGTTAGGTTCAGATCCCTAGCTCTCCGCTTATATAGATAACAATCTTCATCAAATCCTTGCAAACTCAATGTTTTCAAGGATTTTTTATTTTGGGGATAGTCAAATCATTCATATTTAACCAAATAAAATTGGCTAAATCGAGACCTTTTTATTTTCTCTCTTATAGGTCTCGGCAAATCGATGATATCCTTTACCACACTGCGTTTTAATTATTAAAAATTGTTGCTAATTCAACACTTTTTCAATAAATTTATTATATTAAATCGCCACAAAATGAACAACGCATTACACCTCTCTTTTCAGGCAAAATTTTCAAAAAAAAATGAATCTGGTAAAGTACCCATTTATGTAAGACTTACCATAAATGATGTAAGAACTGAATTTTCTATTAAATGTTTTATTGAGCCTGAGAAATGGATAATCAAAGCTGGAATTGCTAAAGGCAACTCGGAAGATATAAAAATTGTAAACGCAACTATTATTGCCATTCGTACAAAAATATTTCAACACTACAACCGTTTAATCGAAACTGATAAATCAATTTCTGCTGAGGCTCTAAGAAATTCTTATTTCGGAATAACCGAAAAAAGTAAAACAATAAAAGAGGTTTTTGAATATCATAATTCGCAAATGAAAACTTTAATTGGTAAAGATTTTGCAAGTGGTACTTATGATAGATACTGCACATCATTAAGACATACACTTGAATTTATAGAATACAAATACAATGTATCAGATTTTCCAATTAAAAGTATCGATCATGAATTTATAACGGAGTATGAATATTTCTTGAAAGTAGTTCGTAAATGTGCTCACAATACAGCAATTAAATATCTTACAAATTTTAAAAAAATTGTGCGCATTTGTTTTGGAAATGGTTGGATAACCAAAGACCCGTTTTATAATTATAAGTTCAATTTAATTGAAGTACAAAGAGAAATATTAACGGAATATGAAATCCAGGCAATTGCTGATAAAGAATTTGCAACAAGTCGTTTAGCACAAGTAAGGGATATATTTTTATTTTGCTGCTTTACCGGGCTTGCTTACAGTGATGTAAAGAAGCTTTCAAAAAATCATGTAGTTATTGGCATTGATGGTGAGAAATGGATAAAAATCAACCGTACTAAAACAGACACTCGTTCAAGCATTCCTATTCTTCCCATGGCTCAGGCCGTTCTACACCGCCATGCTAATAATTCAAAATGTATTGCAGAGAACACGCTCCTACCGGTTTACTCCAATCAAAAAATGAACAGTTATCTAAAAGAGATTGCCGCAGTTTGCGGTATTGAAAAAACAATTACTTTCCACATTGCTCGCCACTCCTTTGCTACAACAATCACTTTACAAAATGATGTGCCCATTGAAAGTGTGTCTAAAATGTTGGGGCATAAGTCAATTAAAACCACTCAACATTATGCAAAGGTGTTAGATAAAAAAGTCAGTTCAGATATGCAACTACTAAAGCATAAATTAATCAATGAAAAAATATCGTTGCATTCCCAAACTGCTTAACTATTAATTTAGTCCTTAAAAAAATCATGATAGCATTTATTTCCATAAGTGCTATCATTTTCATGTATGCACATTGATACGATTAACAATTTGGTAGGTATCTTCTTTACCTGTCAATTTATAAATTTATAAGATCATGTGTGTTTCAATAAGGTTCATTTTTTATTAGGAGCTTTGCACAAAAAAAGGTAGCCACTAGGCTACCTTTCAAACAATCTACCATCAGATCACCACTTCCGACGGCGATGGTTTTTCATAGTTATTAAAAGATATTTTAAACCAACTGAAACAAAAAAACTTACAAAGGCACCTATCCCCGCCAGTAATACAGTTTTCAAAATATCTTCATATTGCAGGTTTACAAAAATTGTCAGCAATGTTCCACTTACAGTTCCTGCCTTTGTTGTATTGTCAAATTGGTTGTGCATTATTCTCCTTTTATAGTGGTCTGGCTAACTGCACTTACAACTGCACCTGCCACTGCTAAATATCCAGCGATGGTGATAACAATTGCAGGCAGTGCAACGGGCGCGGTCATAATTGTTGTAGCTATCGCAGCCAGTATAAAACCTGCATTTCTCATTTTCTTAAAAAAGGCTGAAGTAGGCATTTTTAGTCTTCTGACTAATGAAATTTTACTTGGTTCCTGTTTTGTCATGTTCATTTTTTTTAATGGTTAAGTAAACTGTCTCGTTAATTTCAAGTGCTCTCATAACAAAGGCATAAAGTTTTTTAAAAGCTACCCTAGATTGCGTCCCACAACCTTGTCCAATAAAGGATGAAACTGGTGCAATACAGCCTTTTAATTCAAGCACAGCATTATTGGCCGGATGAATAAGAATCAGTTGCCTATGGGGCACATGCATTACCTGTAAGTGCGATTTAAATTTAATGCTGTATCGCTGTTCAAGAAAATATTCACCTTCGGGTATACAGGAAGATCCAGGAAGATTATTCTTCCACGGCAGTTCGATAGTTTGGCATAATGCCAGATCATCCTGCATCAAAATTCCATTTGTACCATTTAGGTAATATGTTCTTAATAATTCCAGTTTCATTTTTCATTAATTTAAAGGCCGAGTACCTTCACCAATGCCAGTGCATTGAAAGCACCATTTTTTAAAGTGTACTTCACACCATTAATTTCCTGGTAAAATTCAATACCCAACGCCAGGAATAAAGGATGTGCACTGTTTGCGGTCACTGCATTGGAAAGGTTTAATGCAGTAGAAGCGACAGAATCCCATGGTAGGATTGAGGAATTGTTGTTGTCTATTACATAAGTTTCATTTTCAAAATCAATTTCTGCACCTGCAGTAATAATTTTGTAATGAGTGGTTCCACCAGGCGCAGAAATCATATTTACTGGCACGTATGGTGGAATATCAACGTTCAATAATCCCGTAACCCGATTAATAACAGCTGCAAACGGTGCATACAATGCAGTTCCCAGTTTACCGTTCTTATTAAATTCAAAGCCCTCTAACAATTCTGCTTCGCCATCAATCACATTTCTTTCCCCTCGTGCATTGATAGCATCTGCCTGCACCACTTTCACCATTTCTTGGGTAAGCCTGCTTACCATCCTGTTGTCTGCAGTATTTTGCAGCAATGCCCTCAGTGCCACCCTTAGCATTTTACCTGCTTTTCCTGCAGCGCCAAATTCGCTTCCGTTCTCACGGGTGCGCTGAAACGCAGGGTCACT
>JANXTG010000238.1 GCA_025352525.1 Ferruginibacter sp. | reverse complement strand
CCTTCAAAAACCAATGGCTTACCTATATTTAAAAACTGTTTGTTTAAAATAATGAAAGATTCAAGATCTGAGTAAGCAAGTGGTTTTATTTTACGGGTACTTTCCATTATAAATGCAACCAAACCATCATCTACAGGAGCTTTTGGATCATACACAAACTGTATAGTATCGGCAGGTAAAACAATATCCTTATCGCTGTCTTCAGGTATAACTATTTCAGATGTTATATTAAATACGCCTATGTCTTGGAGTGTTACTTTTTTGTTGCTGTATAAATATTGAACTATCAATTGCTCCGTTTTCATCAATGCTTTATTTTCCGTTTAAAAAATATAATTAACAAACCTACAAGTAAATAAGAATATAGCCAAGCAAACGGTTAAATTCAATTATTTTTACAAAATGCTTACCGATGATGAAACCAGATTTATAGCTTTTTGGGATAAAAACAAAGAACTGCAAAGTTCATTTATCAGCAAACTATTGAGGGGCTTGCCTATGGCTTGTATGTTTGGCCTTCCAATTCTTTTATTGATTGCTTGTGTATATCTTTTTTTGCCTGAATGGTATACTAAAATTTCAAAAACTTCTCCTGAAACGTTTGTAATTGTAACGATTGCAGTTTTTATAGCAATATTTTTTTATGCGTTTACAAGAATGCATTTTAAATGGGAGATGAATGAACAGCTTTACAAAGAAATAAAATATAAAGAAAAAAAAATGCAACAAACAAAGCCATTACCTTGAATTAATATTCCTAACAATTAATAAAATAAAAACAAATGAAAAAATGGGTTTTTGTAAGTGCTTTTATAGCATTGGTATTTTCGGGCTGTAAAAAAGACGAAGGATGTAAATCTGTAGCTCCCACCACAACTGCAACAGCATCTGAAAGTGCATACCTGCAAAATTATTTAACAACTAATAACATAACTGCAAGCCAAAAAAATGGGATGTATTATGTAATTACTTCTCAGGGTGCCGGTTCATCACCTAATTTATGTTCATCTATTTCGGTTGATTACGTTGGTAAACTAATAAACGGAACTTCTGATGGTGCTCAGTTTGATGCATCTAAACCTAATAATCCATTTGTCTCGAGTTTAAACAATTTAATAGCAGGTTGGCAGGTAGTTTTGCCGCTGGTAAAGGAAGGAGGAACAGTTACTTTGTATATTCCACCATCTTTAGGATATGGTTCCCAAGCATCGGGTCCAATACCTGCTAATTCTTATTTAAAGTTTTTAATTACGGTAAAATCGGTTAATTAGTATCATTTCTTGAAGTTAATTTGAATTAGAAAATTTTTAGAACTTTTTTATAAAATTTTTTGTGGGACACGAATCTATATCTGTATTTGATATGTTTAAAATTGGTGTAGGGCCAAGCAGTAGTCATACGCTTGGCCCATGGCGTGCAGCTCAATTATTTACAAAACAACTGGAAGAGAAAAATATTTTAAATAGCGTAACGGCTGTCGAGGTTTTGTTATATGGTTCTCTGGCTAAAACCGGCGTTGGACATGGTACTGCCATAGCTGTACAGCTTGGCTTAAGCGGAGATGATCCTGTAACATTTGATGTTGAAAATATTAATGCAAAAATTGCAGACATAAAAAGTATGCAAAAAATTTTGCTTGCAGGCAGGCATGAAATTGATTTTATTCCATCTGATGATATTGAATTTCTTTTTACCGAGACCTTACCCTATCACCCCAACGCCCTTACCTTTCTGGTTTCATTGAGTGATGGGAATAAATTTGCAGAAACATATTATTCAATTGGCGGTGGTTTTGTAACACAGGAAAAGAAAGACGATAGAAAAAACAGTAATACTTCGGCAGATATTTCTCTTCCTTTTCCGGTAAATACCGCAGATGAATTGTTGCACTGGTGCCGCAAAACAGGCATGTCAATACATGAGGTTGTTATGGAAAATGAACTTGCCTGGAGAAGTGAAAAGGATACAAGGAAAGGGCTGTTGGAAATTTGGAGGATAATGAAAGAATGCATGTACAAAGGTTGCCACACTCAAGGCTATTTGCCTGGTGGTTTAAATGTAAAGCGCCGTGCTTTTGATGTAAATAAAAAGTTATTACAAAATACAACTTATACCGATTATAATGAATGGCTCGAAAAAATTTTAGCCGGGGGTCATCGTTTTAATTATATACTAGATTGGGTTAGTTGCTTTGCACTTGCCGTGAATGAAGAAAATGCATCTTTCGGGCGGGTGGTAACAGCACCAACAAATGGCGCAGCCGGTGTTATACCTGCAGTCCTTCAATATTATATTATTTTCTGCGATGGAAATGATGATAATAAAATTATAAACTTTTTATTGACTGCTTCAGAGATCGGAAGCATTTTTAAAAAAGGTGCAACCATTTCTGCAGCAATGGGAGGTTGCCAGGCGGAAATTGGTGTGAGCAGTGCTATGGCAGCTGCCGCACTTACAGAAAGCCTTGGTGGTACGCAAAGGCAAGTTTTAATGGCTGCTGAAATTGCTATGGAACACCACCTCGGCATGACCTGTGATCCTATAGGTGGATTAGTACAGATACCATGTATAGAAAGAAATACAATGGGTGCAATAAAAGCTATAACTGCTTGTCAACTTGCTTTACAAAGCACTCCTGATTTTGCAAAAGTAAGTTTGGATGGTGTAATAAAAACAATGTGGGATACTGCTTTAGATATGAACAGTAAGTACAAAGAAACCGCCGATGGCGGGCTTGCAGTTAATATTCCTATAAGTTTAAGTGAGTGCTAGAAGAAGAGTGGGGAATTGGGAATTAGTTATTTGTAATAGGTCAAAATAACATCAATTTCTTTTGTCTTTGATCTTTTGTCTTGTGTCTAACATCTTACAACCCATAATTCCTTTTTAAATCCCTGTCATTTTCTCTGCTCTTTATGGTTTCTCTTTTATCAAAGTTTTTCTTTCCTTTACCAAGACCAATATCCATTTTGGCAAATCCCTTTTCATTTATAAATATTTTTAAAGGAATAATGCTGTAGCCTTTTTCTTTACTTTTTTCTTCCAGTTTTTTAAGTTCTTTTTTATTCAACAACAATTTTCGTTCTTGCAAAGGCTCATGGTTAGAATAAGTGCCAAAAGCATATTCAGATATATGCAGACTTTTTACAAATAATTCGCCTTTGTCAAAAATACAATAACTGTCATTAAAACTAGCTTTGCCCGTTCGTAAAGATTTTATTTCAGTACCTGCCAACACAATTCCTGCCGTAAATGTTGCTTCAAAAAAATATTCGTAGTAAGCTTTTTTATTATTCAGTTCCACTTTGCTGTTTTTTGTCAAAGATAAAAAACTAACCTTTAAGTTTATTTATTAGAATTTATAAAGCAATAAATTTTATATTAGCAGATGAAATACATAACCGAAACAGGAAATTTTTTACTCCGATTGAATCCTGTGCAAAGAATATTATTAAGCGTGTTCATTGCAGGAATAATCTTTTTTATAATTAAAAAATTTAATAATAATAATTTATTGGATATCATTTCAACATGGTGTGCATTTGCTTTTAGTTATGTTGTCACCTCATGGATTGTGATGTTTACACGTAAAATAGAGCAAATAAAAAAAATGGCAAAGCAGGATGATGGGTCCAGAATCTTTGTTGTTATATTTACAATTGTAGCCTCGTTTGCAGCAATGGTTACTGTTTTATTATTGGTCATCTCAACAAATGCGGCAGTTCAGAACAAAATGTTTACAGTTTTAATGTGTTTTTTTTCTATTCTTCTTTCGTGGACACTGGTACATACCATTCTTACTTTTCATTACGCACATCTTTATTATGATGACGATGAAAAAGGATCCAAACAATTTAGGGGAGGTTTAATTTTTCCTTCAGAAGATGCACCTGATTATCTTGATTTCGCTTATTTTTCTTTTGTGATTGGAATGACTTTTCAGGTTTCTGATATCCAAATTACTGATAAAAAAGTAAGGAGACTTGTTCTGCTGCATGGTTTAATCTCTTTTATTTTAAACACATTTGTAGTTGCACTTACCGTAAATTTTATTGCTGGATTAAGTAAATAGATAACATTACAAAACCGTATATAAAACAAAAAAGCTCCTATTTGTTGTAACAGGAGCTTTTTTTAATTTTTAAATATGATCAGCAAATCAGCTAATTTATTTTTTAAACTGTTTCTGTGAATAATGAAATCAAGAAAACCGTGCTCCAATAAAAACTCACTTCTTTGAAATCCTGCGGGTAAATCTTTTTTTATTGTTTCTTTAATAACCCTTGGTCCTGCAAAACCTATTAATGCTTGGGGTTCGCCACAGATAATATCTCCCAACATGGCAAATGATGCTGTAGTGCCCCCAAAAGTTGGATCTGTACACAGAGAAATAAAAGGAATTTTTGCTTCTGCAAGCTGGTGCAGTTTACCGGATGTTTTAGCGAGTTGCATCAATGAAAATGCACTCTCCATCATACGTGCTCCACCGCTTTTATTGATAATCATAAATGGAATACGGTGCTGCATGCAATAATCACATGCTCTGCTTATTTTTTCACCCATCACACTGCCTAAGCTTCCACCAATAAATTCAAAATCCATACAGGCAATAACAAGCTCATGTTCTTTTACCTTTCCATGTGCTACAGTAATTGAATCGTGAATATCTGTTTTTTTGTACGTGTCTTCAAGGCGTTTGCCGTATGGTTTTAAATCAACAAACCCTAAAAGATCCTTCGATTTTATATTGGCAAAAAGTTCCTCATGTAAACCATCATCAAATATAATATCGAAATATTCTGCACTGCCTATTCTGTGGTGATAATCGCATTTTGGACATACAAAATTATTTTCTTCCAGATCAGTCACGGTGCAAGTGTATTTACACTCGGGGCATTTTTCCCAAAGGCCTTCAGGTGCATCTTTTTTATCTTTTGTTGATGTGAGTATACCTTTTTTAATTCTTTTAAACCAGCTGCTTTTATGAATGCCACCTTCTTCTGTATTACCTGAAAGTATAGCATCAAAATCTTCTTCTTTCTTCATTTATTTTAATTTTAAAGGGATTTAATCCCAAAAAAAATTGAAAATCATTTTACAATTTTTTTTATTGCTTTATGCATTTCTATTAATGCAATTCAAATCATCGAAAGCAATTTCCAGTCTTTTAATAAAACTCTCTTCACCTTTTCTTAACCAAACCCGTGGGTCGTAATGTTTTTTATTTGGAGAATCAGCGCTCTCAGGGTTTCCTAACTGACCCTGCAAATAGCCCTCATTTTTTTTATAGTTTTCTAAAATTCCATCCCAGAAAGCCCATTGCAAATCTGTATCTATATTCATTTTAATAGCACCGTAACCTATAGCTTCTCTTATTTGATGTTGTGGAGAACCGCTTCCACCGTGAAATACAAAATAAACAGGCTTGGGTCCGGTCTTAAATTCTTTTTCAATATAGTCCTGACTGTTTTTTAAAATTACAGGAGTAAGCTGTACGTTACCGGATTTGTAAACACCGTGTACATTACCAAAAGCTGCCGCAATGGTAAATAAATTTCCAACCTTACTTAATTCTTTGTAAGAGTAAGCAACATGTTCCGGTTGCGTGTATAATTTTTCATTGTCAACATCGCTGTTGTCAACCCCGTCTTCTTCCCCGCCGGTAACCCCTAATTCAATTTCAATACTCATACCAAGTGGCGCCATACGTTTGTAAAATTCTACAGAAGTGGCAATATTTTCTTCAAGCGGTTCTTCAGATAAATCAAGCATGTGTGAGCTAAATAACGGTTGACCTTTCTCTTTGTAAAATTGCTCTCCGGCATCTACCAAACCACTAATCCATGGTAGCCATTTTTTAGATGCATGATCTGTGTGCAACACAACAGGAACACCATAATATTTAGCAATATTGTGGATATGCAATGCACCTGATATTCCGCCAGCGATGTTTGCCTGTAAATGATCGTTTTGCATTCCTTTACCTGCTATGAATTGTGCACCACCGTTTGAAAATTGAATGATAACCGGAGAATTTACTTTTGCTGCGGCTTCCAATGTAGCATTAATGGTATTTGTACCTATTGTATTAACTGCTGGCAAGGCAAACTGGTTATCTTTTGCGTCGTTGTATAAGGCTTCTAAAGCTGCGCCGTATAAAACGCCCGAACCATATTTACTCATAAACTGTTTTTTTACAAATGTATGAAAGTACATTCATAAATTACTTTCACCCAAAAGCATGTTTTTCACTGATTTCGGTTAACAGATTATTAAAATATTCAGGCATATATTTCATCCTGCTACCATACCAGCTAAACATTTCTCCATCTACCAATAATATTTTAGTATTGGGCAAATACGCCTGTATTTCTGTGATGTGTTTTTGTTTAAAAGGGTAGGGTTCAGAAGAGAGTAAAATCAATTGAGGTTTAGCTGATATTACATTTTGCAAAGTGAGTTCGGGATACCTCTTGTAATGACCAAATATATTTTGCAACCCAAGTCTGCTCATCATATCATTTATAAAAGTATCTCCACCAACTGACATGTAAGGATCTTTCCAGATAAAATAGGCGGTTTTAATTTGCTGAAATGGTTTTTGAATTAGATTGAAATTTTTTTGAATAGCTTTTGTGAGTTGCACCGCTTCTGTTACTTTGGAAGTAATCATTCCAACGTCTTCAATCATTTTTATTGCTTCTTCATAATTATTAACATCAGTAAGATAAACAGGGAAAAGACTGCCTAAAATTTCTATCTGTTCTTTCGTATTCTCTTCTTTGTTAGCAATTATTAAATCGGGTTGCAAACGCTTTATTTTTTCTATCTGAAGGTTTTTTGTGCCACCAATTTTTTCTTTTGTTCGATACCACTGGGATGGATGAATGCAAAATTTTGTAATTCCAACGGTTTCCTTTATAAGATTTAAATCATACAAAAGTTCAGAAATGGAAGGGACAAGGGAAATAATTTTTTGTGGACTTTCTGAGCTGGTTTTAGTAAGAAACATTTATAAAAATACACACTGAATTTTAATAAAAAAAACTTCCAACATGCTTTGCATAAACAATGCACGATGGAAGTAATGTTTTAGTACCAACGATACACACCCGGTTTTCACGGAGAGATTTTAAATCTGAGTTTTTAATTCAGTTAAATAATGTCCCGGTTTCAGTGGTTTGGTTTTTCGCTATCATCGCCGTGGTTAGCAGCATAAGCTTTTTTAGGATTTGTGTTTTTTACAGGATTAAGATTCAATTGGTTTTTTGCTTTGCACTGTCGTTGGCAGTTTAAGCAGGTTATGGATTTGGTTTTCAATTTTTGCTATCATCGCCTTTTACAGCATAAGCAGGATGTTTGGATAATTGGTTTTGCCATCATCGCTTTTTACAGCATAAGCAGGATATTATTTTTGTTTTTCAATTTGCTATCGTCGCTTTTTAAAGCATAAGCAGGATATTTCGGTTTTCATAGGAATAAGAACGTAAATTATTTTGCCTTAATTAATAAAGCCATTTTTTTGTTTTTCAGAGGTATTCAAAGATCTTAAAATAGAAGTCGATTGATACTGAATTTTAAAGTTTTTCTGTTTTTTAAAAAAATATGAAAAGAACTTATTTGGCTTTTTCATGATTTTTGGATTGTAATTGATAACTGATATTTATTCAACAACTTCTTAAACAAAGATGTACTCTTTTACAAGTGTATACAAGAGCAAATCTTCTCTATTATTAAAATGAAGTAAATACATGCGCACAAGTAGTTACGCAATAAGTTAAAAGTATTTAATACAATAAAAATTATCGTAAAATTACTTACACAGTTTGTAGAAATAAAGTAACGGAAGATGCCACACTTATATAAATGTGGCATAAATGCTATAAAAAAACAATTAAAAAGCAAATCGTAAAATACCCAAATTTTATTTAGAAAGACTTTGTATGATATCGTATTTTGTTACAATGTGCAAAGAACCGCTATCATCTTTACTAATCACTGCACCAATTTCTTTTGAAATATAACTGCTTAAACGCTCAACAGGCATATCAAATGAAACCATAGG
>JANXTG010000236.1 GCA_025352525.1 Ferruginibacter sp. | reverse complement strand
GCACTTCTTGCATTAAATGTTTCATCAGAAATATTAAACGCATTCAAAGTAGTAGATAAAAGTTTAACAACTTCTAATACAAATCTTTCTTCTGCTAACGAAACATTATACAAGTCATTACAAGCAAAAGTTGCTGACCCTGTTACCGCTGAAAAAGCAAAAATTTGGAATGCTAAGGCTGAACAGGCAAAAAAAATATCTGGTGATTTGTATTCTTTTATTGACGGCATTAAAACACAGTTAAAGGCAGAAGCCGGTTCCAAAATGGTAACTGTTGATGGACAACAGGTAGAACAATTTAAAGAAGATGATTTAGAAGCGGCAACCCGTTTGTTTGGAAATGGGCCTGGTGGAAAAAATCTTGGTCCGCAATTGGAACAAAAATTAAAAGATTATAAAGTTGCCATGCTTGCAATAGATCCTGAAATTAAAACACAATTTGCTTCAACATTATCTGTAGATGGTGCTTCAGCAACAGGTCAGGATGGAAAAGTAAAATCTTTTACTGATGCTTACTTTCACATGACTCCAACTGTTGCCGGAATTACATTATTAAGCAAATTTCAAAACAACGTAAAAAATTCTGAAAATCAGGTAGTTACTTTTTGCCATGCTAAAGTTGGCGAGGTAAAAGTAAAATTTGATAAAACGGGTGTATTAATTGGGCAAAGTGCTAATTATGTTATGCCGGGCCAAGAAATTGAAGTAACTGCCGGTATAGGAGCTTATAGTTCGGCGGCAGCACCACAAATTTCTATAAATGGTTCTAGTGTTTCAGTAGTTGATGGCCAGGGTAAATATAAATTTCAGGCTTCCGGCGGCGGACCTCACACAGTCCCTGTTACTATACGTTACAAAGACCAAGACGGTAATGAAAAAACAGAAACTAAAAATGTAGAATATACAGTTGGTACACCTGGTGGAGCAGCAGTAATGTTAGATAAAATGAATGTATTCTATATCGGTGTCGATAATCCGGTTACAATAGGTTCCCCAACAGGTTGGGACAAAACAAATGTTTCCATGAGTGGTGGCTCAATAGGTGGTTCTGGTTCCAACAGAACTGTTAGAGTAAGTGCAATAGGACCAGCATCAATTACTGTAACAGCAGATGGTAAATCAAGTCAGTTTGCATTCAGGGTTAAAAAAATACCTGATCCTGTATTTAAAGTAGGTTCAGGTCGCCCAAGAGTACCCGCTGTTGAATTTAAAAACCAACAGTTTGCAAGAGCCGAATTGGAAAATTTTGATTTTGATTTAAAGTACAGTGTTGTAAGTGCAACTGTTTATTTTTCTGGTGCAGGCTTTCCAAATACTCAAACAGCATCATTGAGTGGTGGAAGTTTAGGGGGATTGAGCGCATTTCTTTCACGATGTGGTCCAGGAAGTGTCGTAACATTTGATAATGTAAAAGTTTCGGGTCCTGATGGAACCAGAGGTGTAGAAGGTAGATCAATATCATTATATTAAAATCGATGGATATGAATAAACAATTTTTTAAGTATTTTTTTCTTCTTTTTTTAGTAGCAAGTATATCAAATGCGTCTTTTGCTCAAAAGAAAAAAACTACGAGAGCTAAAACTCCGGCTAAGCGTTCTTCTACAAGAAGAACTACAAAGAACAAAACTACTGCAAATATCCAAGGGGCGAGAGCATCTCAAGATAGTGCTGTAGTAGTTACAGAAGTTCCAAAAACTGATAGCTTACCTATAAAAAAAATTGCTAAATCATTAAGAAGAGATGGTGCTGTAGATGATGATGTCATTAAAGAAAGAATTCCTTTAGCGTATGAAAACCTAAGAGCTGATGATGCAGTTTACCGTCACAAGATTTGGCGTGAAATTGATACAAGAGAAAAAATAAACTTACCTTTTAGATATTCTGCTGATGAAGATAACGGTAACCAGCGCTTTATTTCAATTCTGCTTCAGGCAATACAAGATAGTGCTGTAACTGTTTTTAATAGTATTGATGACAGATTTACTACTCCTATGACAAAATCTGAGGTTGCAAAAGCGCTTGGGGGTGATGAAGTGGAAGTGCCAATTTATGATTCTGTAGGTGTTAACACAGGGTCTAAGAAAATGAGAAACGAAATTAACCTTGATTCTATTTATAAATTTCGCATAAAAGAAGAAGTTATTTTTGATAAAGAAAGCTCTCGTCTCTTTTTTAGAATCTTAGGTATTGCACCTGTAAAAAACATTATCACAACAATGGGTGTAAACCTTGGTGAAACTGAATTATTTTGGGTATACTACCCAGATATGAGAGCGACCTTTTCAAAATATGAAGTGTATAACGGAAAAAACTTTGGTGCTCGCATGAGCTGGGAGGAGCTTTTTGAAAGTCGTATGTTTCATGGTCGTGTCATAAAAAGTACTATCGATAATCCATACGATCAATACATAAAAAATTATAAAGGTTTAAGTGAAAATGGTATTCTTCAATTGATGGAAGGTGAAAATATTACAGAGAAGATATTTAATTACGAACAAGACCTGTGGAGTTATTAAAAGTCACAAGATACTAGACATATTATATAAGATAAGAGCTTTCCAATTATTTGGAAGGCTCTTATCTTTTTTGATGGATAAACAAAAACCCTTTCATTTTGTAGAAAAGGGTTTTACTGAAACTTGATTCAAATATTTTACTAGAACTTTTTACCGCCTTTGTATTTCGTTTTTGTTCCTCTATCTCTTAACTCCTCCTGGGTTTTACCCGTAGCATCATTTGGACAACCATACTTTTCTTTTTTCCTAAATATTGCACAACTACATAAAAAAGAAATTGCAATAAAATAAAGTATAATTTTTTTCATGTTGTAAATATAATCAAATGTTTTAGAGACTTATTCTTCTTAAAATGCAGGACACATACATATTGTTTTGGTTCTTTTTTCTGTTTATTACAAGGTTTTATTTTGCTGTGGAGGTGTAAAATCTGTCTCAAACCAACTGCTATACATCACATAATTATCAGCGATTCTGTTTATTTCCCCACTAATCATTGCCTCACTTACCATTTTTATTTTTTTAGCAGGTACCCCGGCAAATATGCAGCCTTTTTCAATAATCGTATTTTCTAAAACCACCGCACCTGCGGCAATAATACTGTTGCTGCCAACCCTTACATTATCCATTACTATCGCTCCCATTCCTACCAACACATTATCTTCCAATGTGCAGCCGTGCACAATTGCATTGTGCCCAATGCTTACATTATTACCAATAACTGTTTTTGTTTTTTGATATGTACAATGTATAATTGCACCATCCTGCACATTTACCTTATCTCCCATTTCAATACTGTTTACATCACCTCTCAATACAGCATTAAACCAAACGCTACAGTTATTGCCCATCTTTACATCACCAACTATTGTTGCATTTGGAGCTATAAAACAATTTTCGCCCATTTCAGGAGCCTTACCGTTAACTGAAAGAATTACTGCCATGATATTTATTTAGTAAAGTAAAAATAATAATAAAAAACTTGCAGGTGCAGTAATAAATATTAAATAAAATGGGCAGATTTTTTTTGCAAATATTGTCCCTGTTTATTGATGTGGTTTTGGTTAGATGTATTCATAATAAATATTTATGAGATGTGAAAAAAACCTTTGCTGCGACCCTTACGGAATGAATGATGCTATCTTTAATTACAACTTTATTAAAACTTGAAATATGGAAATGAAAAAAGGTAGGGTTGAAATATTTAGCGACGGTGTTTTTGCAATTACGATCACTATTATGGTGCTTGAGTTAAAAGTTCCTCATGAAGCTGATTTATCTGTTTTAAAAGCCTTATCTCCTATATTTTTAAGTTATGTATTAAGTTTTATTAATGTTGGTATTTTTTGGAACCACCACCATCATCTTTTTCAGGTAGTTGAATTTATTGATGGAAAAGTCTTGTGGGCTAACTTGCACTTTTTATTCTGGATAACCTTATTACCTTTTTCTTCAGGCTGGATGGGAGAAAACAACTTTTTGTTATGGACAGTAATTTTATACGGAATTATTTTATTAATGGTAACCATTGCATATGCCATATTAATAAAAAGCCTTTTGGTATTACATAAAGAAACTTCTCCGCTCACATTAGCTGTTGGAAAAGACAAGAAAATAAGACGCACAATTTTATTGTACATAGCTGGTATTGGGTTAGCTTTTGTAAGTGAATATATTGCCTCGGCTTTATATTTACTTGTAGCTGCGCTGTGGCTTATTCCAGATAAGAAAATAGAAGATAAATTAGAGACTGAACATCCTTCTAAAAAAGAACCTGAGTAAAAGGAGCAACCTTTTAAAAAATAATTTTTCTAATTAAAAGTAAATGCTTTCAGTTTTAAAAAAAATGGCAATCATGTTGCTAACTTTGGAGTATGACCAATCGTCAATTATTTTTAAATCACGTAGGTCAAACCTCTGATGCGCCGCTTTGTTTGAATATTGTGAAAGCAAAAGGATCAAAAATGTGGGATGCAAATGGCAAAGAATACATTGATCTTATTGCAGGAATTAGTGTTTGTAATATTGGACATCGTCATCCGAAAGTAATTGAAGCCATTAAACAGCAGGCAGATAAGTACCTACACATAATGGTGTATGGAGAGTTGGTTGAAAACCCACAGGTAGAATATGCAACCCTGCTTACACAGCATTTACCTGCAACTTTAAACAGTGTTTTTTACACAGCCAGTGGGAGTGAGGCAACAGAAGGTGCCATGAAACTGGCAAAACGGTTTACAAACCGATCTCAGATAATTTCATTTAAAAATTCTTACCATGGCAGTACACAAGGTGCATTGAGTGTTATGGGCAGCGAATATTGGCAACAGGCATTCAGGCCTTTACTGCCAGATGTTTTACAACTTCGGTACAACAATTTTGATGATTTAAAAAACATAACAGAACGTACAGCATGTGTAATAGCCGAAACAATACAGGCGGAAGCGGGGATTTTAAAACCTGAGCATGGTTGGTTGCATTCACTTAGGCAACGTTGTTTTTGCACAGGAACTTTACTTGTGTTAGATGAAATACAATGTGGTTTTGGGCGAAATGGAACGCTGTGGGCTTTTGAACAATTTAATGTTGTACCTGATATTTTATTGCTTGGTAAAGCAATTGGTGGCGGAATGCCATTAGGTGCATTTGTAGCCGATAAAAAAATAATGGATTCATTTACACACAACCCGGTACTTGGCCATATAAATACATTTGGTGGGCACCCGTTAAGTTGTGCTGCAGGCCTTGCAGCTTTTAAAGTATTAACCGAAGAAAAATTATTTACAAAAGTCTTTGAAAAAGAAAAACTGTTTCGATCCTTACTGCAACATTCTGCTATAAAAAACATAAGCAGTGCCGGGTTAATGATGGCAATAGAATTTGACAGTTTTGAAACAAATAAAAAAATAATTGATACGCTTATTGAAAATGGTGTTTTTACAGACTGGTTTTTATTTTGTGCTCATGCATTTAGAATTTGTCCGCCATTAAATATTTCTGATGAAGAAATACATATTGCATGCAACCAAATTTTAAATGTATTAAATGAACAATTTGCAAGGCAGTTTTAAATTCATTGTAGCTTTTACTTCCTCTTCTCCATTCATACAACCGCTTATAAAACTTAATCTTTTTATTTTACCATTTACTAAAAAGGAAATTATATTGCGTTTGCTAAACTTTTTATTTGTTTAAAAACTGCAGTTATGATAGAAGTTCAAAACGTTTCCAAACAATACATCTTAAGCAAACAGCAAAAAAAAGAACTTGAAACCAATAAGGCTTCTGTGTTTGCAGTTAACAATGTTTCTCTCACCTGCACTCCGGGAAAAGTTTTTTCATTACTGGGTGCAAATGGTGCAGGCAAAACTACTGTTCTCAGAATGATATCAACCATATTAAAACCTACGCAAGGGATTATTTTGGTAGGTGGAGAAAGTGTAATTGATAACCCTGAAAAAGTAAGAAGTAAAATTGGTTTTTTGACCGGCTCTACAAATTTATACGACAAACTTACTCCCGGAGAAATTGTAAAATACTTTGCTGATTTGTATGGTTTGGATAAAGCAATTTTTGAACAAAGAAAAGATATGCTTTTTACAAAATTAAATATTCATCAATTTTCAAAAAAACGAATAGCGCAACTTTCTACAGGTATGAAACAGAAAGTGTCTATTGCCCGCAGTATGATTCATGATCCACAAATTGTAATTTTTGATGAGCCAACTTCGGGGCTTGATGTTATAACCGCCCACAGTATTATAGAATTAATACAACAATGCAAGGCTGAAGGTAAAACGATTATTTTTTCTTCACACATTATGAGTGAAGTAGAATTGTTGTGCGATGATCTTGCAATTATTTCCAAAGGGAATTTAATATACAACGATTCCATGCACAATTTTAAACAGGCTTATCAGCATCAATCTTTAACCGAAGCCTTTATTGCAATTGTAAAAAGTAACTCACCTAAATTAACTGCGGCTCATTAAATAAATCATTATGAATACAATATTTACAGTACTTGCCAAAGAATTAAAAGTTACACTTCGGGATAAACGAACACTCATTTCTGCAATTATTTTACCATCATTAGTAATTCCTTTACTCATGTTTGGCGTTACAAAACTCCAAAAAAGTTTAATAGATAAAGCCAGCGACAAACAGCTAAAAATTGCAATGGTTGGCACTCCTCCATTATTTTCTACCACGTTTAATGATCCAAAGTTTAAGCTTGTTTCAAATGTAGATGTAGAAGATGGAAGGCGGGCTATACAAGCCGACAGTTTGGATGCTGTTGTAGAATTTCCTGCTGACTTTTCAGAAAAAATAAAAAACATGCAATCAGGAACAGTAAACCTGTATTACAAATCAACAAACATGATGTTGTACAACAGAATTTCTGAAAAAATAGATTCTGTAAAAGTGGGTATTTTAAAAGAGCGGGTAAAACAATTAAATATTTCTGAAGAAGCATTTTTACCCATTGCAATTGCCAAAGTAGATATTGCGTCGCCCAAAGAACAAATAGGAAAAATGGTTGGTGGATTTTTACCCTATATTTTTATTATTTTTTGTTTTATGGGTTGTATGTATCCTGCTATTGAATTAATAACCGGAGAGAAAGAAAAAGGAACCATGGAAACTTTGTTAACTGTGCCTGCATCAAGGTTTAAAATATTAACAGGTAAAATACTTGCAATTTCAATTGTTGGTTTGTCGGCAGCATTAATGACCATCATCGGTATGGTTGTAGCATTAAAATTATTACCCGATATTCCACCTGCATTTTTAAATATTTTAAATGACATGGTTACTCCTAGGTTTGTGATTATGCTTTTTGCAATGTTATTCCCGCTAAGTATATTTTTTGCAGGATTTCTTTCAGCGTTGGTAATTCGTGCCAAGACTTTTAAAGAAGCACAAAGCCTTGTAACTCCTATGACTTTTGTAATTATTATTCCTGCACTTATTGCAACCCTGCCGGGTGTAGAGCTTGGCTGGCAAACGTCTTTGATACCTGTGCTGAATATTGCATTGGCTACAAAAGAAATTATTGCGGGTACTATAAATATGCTGCAGTATGCTGCTGTTGTTATTTCTCTGGTGGTATTGGCCTTATTAGCAGCTTATGTGAGTTACAAACAATTTTCACGGGAAAGTATGGTTTTACAATAAAAGAAAGTCAAAATAAATTGAGATGCAAAAATCTATTCGTGCATTAAAGTATGCACTTAATGGTCTTCGTTATGCTGTTGTTAATGAAAGAAACTTTAGAATAGAAATCTTGTGTGCAATTTTTACAATAGTCATGGCTTTTATCTTTAAGATTACAATGTTTGCTTGGCTTATACTCGTTATTAATATATGCTTTGTTTTAGCTGCAGAACTTTTTAATACCGCCATCGAAAAACTTGCAGATATTAGTTGTAAAGAAATTAACCCGGTTATTAAAATTATTAAAGATGTGGCTGCTTCAGCAGTTTTAATAACAGTATTAACTGCTCTTATTTGTGGGGTTATCATATTTATTCCTTACATATTTAAATTGATAAATTTATAAGTATACTTACCGGACATGGGCATTTGAAAGGTGCTAAGTTTTGTTGAAAGCAGTTAAGATCATTTGTTATTGAGATCAGTTTAAAAAAATCTAAAGCACTTTTTATAAATTTTTTTAAAATACTTCTATTAAAATTTACTAAGGTTTAAATCAATTTTTATTTTTAGAAGTTCTTCGCTTTTTACTAAATCTCAAGCAAGATTTAGTAAAAAGCGCACAAAGTTGAAAATAAGGGGAAGCAAAACTTTTTTAATGCAATAATAAAAATCTCTTTATTAAGTTATAGCGTTTTACTAAACGATTATAACTGTGCTTCGATTTATCTTTTTAAACGTACCTATTTTTCTGTTATTTTCCTGCTCAAAAGCAAAAGTTGATTTGCAGACCAAAATACCTGACGCCGGTGTGCCTTTTACAAAATACACAATTGCTGCAGGACAGCAGTTTTGTAATGACAATATATACAATACCACATCTTACAGTGAACTTAAGTTTCTCGCAAAGTTTGACAGCAGTGCTATTTATACAACTATAGACCCAGGCAGACAGAATGATATAAATAAACTTTACGGCTTTTCAGATAACAATACAACACATCACCTATTTAGTGCCCGATTTGGTTGGCGATGGAGCAATAACGCATTGAGACTTTTCGGATATATTTATAACAATGGTTTAAACGACTTTAAAGAACTTGGTACGGTTGATCTTGGTAAAGAGAATGTATGCGCTATCCAAGTTACCTCAACAGCTTATCATTTTTTATTAAATGGTAAAACGGATTCACTACCGAGAACCAGCACAACTATTAAAGCAGAAGGATATAAATTATATCCATATTTTGGTGGATATGAGAGTGCACCCCACACAATAAATATTTTTATTAAAGAACTTTAAAATTGATTTAATAAAATTGAGAAAGCTTAAAGAGAAAAAGTTGAAAACAGCAAATATTTTTCAAGGGCTGCCGGATGGGCAGTAGTAGCTGCCGCAATAATAAATACTAAAATTTATTAAACTTGGCTGTGGCACTACTACCAACAGCCGGAACAAATGTTGCAATATTGTTTGTTGCTGAGAGCCCCAAATATTTATTGTCATTTAAATTTTTTAGTATCTCCCAAAAAAGTTTAAATTTTTTAAAAATGACCAAAACTGTCAGCTATTGAATTGTTGATGTTTAAAATGTAAGATCAATCAAAAAGGGATGCTACTTTTAAAGTGGCATCCCTTTTTGATGATCCAAATTATTGATGTTAGAAATCGAGACCCAAAGAAATATAGGTTTGAGGTTTGCCTTTAAAAAGACCATTCATTTGCCAGGCTGCATCAAACTTTACAAAATAGCCAAGCAAAGTACTGCGAGCACCAAAACCGTAACCTCCCGCAAAAGGTCCAATACCACCGGCTTTTACTCTTACTGTAACAGCGCCGGGATCATTTGGAAAATTAGGATTAGCTGCAGAGTTGTAAGGAATATTCGGTCTTTTAATACCTTTAAACCCACCATTCCATGCAGATCCTAAATCTATAAATTGTGTCAGCTGAAAATTGCGGACAAATGCATTGTTTATTGTTTTATCAAAAAGTGTTGTAAAAACCGGCAACCTAAATTCACTGTTTATTACAACTGAATTGTTACCACTTGCAATGTTTTGTAAAAACCCACGCATATTTACTGCAAGACTTTGAAAAGCATATTCCTGATCAGGTGCAGGTGTGTTTCCGGTTATAAAATACTTATCGCTGCCATCTTTTTTTGTGTTGTTACCAAACATTAACCAACCATCTACGCCGCCTAAATAATAAATCAATTTTTGGTTACCAAAACTAAAATCTCCTGCTGCACGACCTGCCCAAATAAAGTTTCTATAAATAGGATAATAGTATCGAGCATCAAACCCGACATTGTAAGTATTAGGGCCGTTTGCAAATTGCACTTTGTTTATTTGCCTGTTAAAATCTGCATACACTTTTGCCCGTGCACCATTGTAAATATTTTGGGCGGTAGCAATACTGTTGTCATAAACGAATTCTAAATGTGAGGTTTGATAAAGCGTAAGATTATTTTTTATTAATAATGTGGCAGGCAATTGCAGCGTTGCATTTACAACCTGGTTGTCTGCTCTAATGCCGGTACTAAATCTCACACTCTTAGTTTCATCAAATGGATAAGAAATATTTGCCTGATATAAATTTGTAAATTGTTTACCGTTTAAAAATGCCGGTGGGTTACCATTAGTAACAAACGAGAGGCTTTGTACATTTCTGTAATAAGTAAGCCCCCAATCAATTCTCCGCTTTAAATTTTGATAATTTAATAACCACTCATTGTCTTTAAGATTTGTACCGATTTTAAAACCACCTGTTATTTTTATATCTTCCATTAAATCAGATGTGCCCAAACGTATGAGGCCATTTAAGGGGCTTCCACTATTTAGCATAATAGGACCGGAGCCGCCTTGGTATTTTTGGTAGCGATTAATTAAAACACTGTTGTTAAACCCAGCTGAACCATAATCTGCAGAGAATTTCTTTGGCTTGTAAACAAATAATTTTGCTCTTGACAATACATTATCATTGTCTTTTAAAACAGGCGCTATTGCTTTGGCTTCCACTGTTTTTTTTGTTGTGTCAGTGCCAAATTCATTTTGAAAAAAGTCGTTCGGTTTTTTTGCTGTATCAGCAACAGCGGCAGGTGTAACGGGTTTGCCTGTTGCAGGATTTACTTTTGTAAGTCTGCTCTCCCTCATTAATTTTTTTGCATACTCGGTAGGTGGAGCACTTACGTTTCTTCTGTACAGTGTATTCTCATCTATTTTAAGTTTGTATAAAACCTTTTCATCACTTTGCCTTGTTACTTCACTCAGTTGATTATTGTCTCCTGCAACACGGCTTTCTGCAAGTGAGCTTGGATAATTGGTCAGCGGAAATGTGTAGGCTGAATCTGATGATATGGCTACAATGGCAACAGAATCTATATCCGTCTTTTTGTAAACCCGTAAAGTACTGTCAACATTTTTTTGAGATGGGTTGCGAAGTATGTCATCACCAATTAATACCAACGTATCTAAACCTTCAGCTTTTGTTGTGAAGAAACCTGCGTAGCGGTTGCCAATTCCATTTTCATCGCTTACAAAAGTAAAATGGTTGCTGTTGTACGGTGTGGGGAAACGTGCGTTGCCATATTTTAAATTAGTCAACTGAGTAATCTGGTTGAGCTCCGGTTTACCACCAAAGTTTGTAATTAAAAAAACATTATAACGGTTATCACTCGGCAAAATAGTGTCTCCGGTTTTAGCTGCGGCACTTGGTCTGTTACTGCTGTAAATGATACCGGTTTTGCCGGGAAATGATACAAAAGTTGCATCGAGATCATCATACACATCATTAGTAATTTGTGTAACTTTTTCTTTTTCTATTGCAAATGTGTAAATATCTGCATGGCCATTTTTTATGGCTGAAATAAGTAGTGTTCGGCTGTCCAACATATATTTCACATCCTGCACCTGGTCAAACTTTTCAGTAATATCAAAAGTATATTGCTTTAAATTACTCAGTACATCGTACACAAATAATTTTAAACGGCCTTCAGTTTTATAAATAACGCTGATCCTTGTACCTTTTGGATCCCACGCCACTAATGGGTAACTAGGATTAACTTCTGCTTCGTATGATCTTGTACCATATTTAAGCAACGTTTTGTTTTCGTACCCTTCATTTAAAATTAACCTAACAATACCTTTCTTAAATTGGGTTACAACATAATCGTTATTTTTTTTATTGGGGTTGACATTAAAACGGTAATAATTTAAACGCTTACTTATATCAAAGCCATCAACATAATTTCCTTTGGGGTATGCTTTGCGGCGAGCAATATCTTTTGAATATTTATCATCCTGATACTCCATAAACTCTGCCTGCAACTGCTTAAAAGTAAGTTTGGTTATCTGCCTGCTTGCTTTGTTTAAATTTTTATAAATTCTTGCCAAGTATAAAAAATAAGTAACATTTTCTTTCTTATATTTTTCTTCAACATAATACCAAAATGCATGGCCAGCCAGCAAAGGTTTTTCAAAAGCAAATTTTGAAAATTTGCTGTAATTACCGCTTAGTATTTCACTTTTAAGTTCATCATCTAAATCTGCACTCCAGTTTTCGCCTAGGTACGCAACGTAGCCATCGGTAAGCCACACAGGCAGATCTAACAGCGTTTGGTTGCTGGCAACTTCGCCCAAATCATCTCCAAACAAAACATTTTTTGTAATGATATCTGCAATGCCCTGCCTTATCTGGCGTTTTAGATTATAATGATTGGCATCATAATAAACCACCATTTTATTGTTAACCAGTTTTGTTACAGCCCCCGCATTTAAAATATCCGATTCCAAACCGATGTTGGTTTGCTTTTTATCAGCAAATTCATTGTATAAAATAATATTGGCTCTACGTTGCAAGCTGTACTCTGCAGCAGTTTCTATTTGAGGAAGTTCTTTTTCTGCTACCTGGGCTGTAAATTTTGCAAGTTCCTGTCCACCATCATAGAAGTAAACATTAAAGTTTTGGGTTTGATAAAACTGCCACTTAAATTTTTTATATTGAATTCTGTTTTTACCAAAAGTAACAGCGTTTACCTGGGCTGTGGTTACAATACCCGGAAGAATGAAAATAAAGGAAATAAGAATTATTCTGCTGAACTTTGCCATACTTATTTATTATATTAAGTCTTAAAATTAGTTGATTACACTCTACAATTAAAATCATTTTAAATCAGCATAAATGCTTACAATAAAATCATTCGAATTTAGTCCAATACAGGAAAATACGTATATACTTTACAATGAGTTTAACGACTGCATCATTATTGATCCAGGTTGTTATTTTGATGCTGAAAAAGAGGAATTGGTTGCATTTATTACCGATAATAAACTGACTCCAAAAATGCTGATCAATACGCATTGCCATTTAGATCATGTTTTTGGAAATAAATTCATATCTGAAAAATATAACCTTACCCTTAAAATACATGAGAACGAAAAGGCTGTACTGGCTTTTGCACCAACGAGCGGTTTAATGTATAACATGCCCTTTGATAATTATAAAGGCGAATTTATTTTATTGAGTGCCGGTGATACAATTTCGTTAGGCAAAGATGTATTAAAAGTTTTACTGGTTCCGGGCCATAGTCCGGGAAGTCTTGCTTTTTATTGTGCAGAAGATAAGTTTGTAATAAGTGGTGATGCATTATTTAAAAACAGTGTAGGTAGAAGCGATTTACCCGGTGGCAACCATGAACAGCTAATAAAAAGTATTAAAGAAAATTTGCTTTCATTGCCTCACGATACAGTAGTTTACAGTGGTCACGGTCCTGTTACGTTAGTGGGTGATGAAAAAAGAAATAATCTGTATTTAAATTAAGAGTAAAACGTAAATACGTTTTTTTTAAATAATTTTTATGCTGTAAAAAGCGTTGAACTGCTCTTTCGATAACATGTGACCCGGAAAATGTTTTCCGTTATTACTTTAAATTATACAGCATCACTATTTACAATATTGGTAGTGAATATTAAACTGCACTTTTGTTTTTAGCAATCAAATAATTGTCATGAACCAACCCAGTATCATTGATAAAAACGGACCTGATTTGTCAAAAAAAAAGTATCAAAAAATAATTTTCTTTTTAGCTGGTTTATTTTGTTTAACTCCTTTTATATCTCCACCCGTGGCATTGCTTATGGGGCTTCTCATAGCACTGTTTATTGGTCATCCTTATTTGCATTTAAACAGTAAAGCAACACAAACATTGCTAAAAGTTTCTGTTATTGGTCTGGGTTTTGGAATGAATGTACACAGTGCTCTAAAGGCTGGTAAAGTCGGAATATTATTTACGGTTGTATCAATAATTGGTACACTTATTTTTGGTTTTATGTTAGGCAGAATTTTAAAAATAGAAAAGAAAACTGCATACTTAATTTCTACCGGCACTGCAATATGTGGTGGCAGTGCAATAGCTGCAATTTCTCCGGTAATTAAAGCAGAAGAAAAACAAATTTCTATAGCATTGGGTGCAATATTTATTCTTAACTCAATAGCCTTGATTGTATTTCCAATAATTGGCCATCAGTTACAGATGTCACAATCTCAGTTTGGTCTTTGGTGTGCCATTGCAATACATGATACGAGTTCCGTAGTTGGCGCAGCAAGCAAATATGGCACACAGGCTTTAGAGATTGCTACCACAGTAAAGCTTGCGCGGGCATTGTGGATTATTCCTGTAGCGTTTCTTTCTACTTTTTTATTTAAAAATAAAAACAGTAAAATTAAAATTCCTTATTTTATTGGCATGTTTGTACTTGCAATGGTATTGAATTCTTACATTCCATTTGTGCGGCATTATGGCCATTATCTTGTAAGTATTGCAAAGGCAGGTCTTACACTTACATTGTTTTTAATTGGCTGTGGCTTATCTAAAAAAGTTTTACAGTCTGTTGGGGTTATGCCTTTATTGCAAGCTTTGATATTATGGATTTTAATATCGCTTACGGCATTGTGGGCAGTTACATCATTAGCTGTATAAAAGTCAAACAGCCTGTAAAAATTGTAAGCAAAAAAACCCCGATATCAATAAAATTAAAAATATAATTTTTCATGATTTCGGGGGTGGGGAAATATTTTCTATAATTTATCTGATTTGTCCTCTCATTTTTCCGCCGGGCGAAAAATTGGAATGTACATTTACATAAATCATTTTTGTAGCAATTGAATCTGCCAGTCCTGCACTTATCATTCTGGTTTGAGTTGTACCAAAATCATTTCTTGTATCAGCAAGGTTTGTAATTACAGGTCCGTTTGCACCTGTTGCACCAAAATGAATGTGCGCAAATCGTAAAGTATCAGCAGTCTCTAAATTACTGATGGTGATTTTTGAAAACAATTTGTTGTCTTCATTTATTCTTACAATTGCAATACCTGTAGCAGTAGTAGTTACCGGATTTGGCTCATTGGTTCCATTCAAAGAAACATTATATGCCTGAAGAATATTTTTACCAATTTGCCCGCGGAGAAGTCCGCCCGGCATCTGTACAGTATGAATATTAGCATAAAATTCTGTAACATTATTTTTTAAACTGTCAATAAGTGTTTGCCTTACATTCAATGCTTTTGCTTCCAGTGCTGCGCCTGTTGCTACAATTGTAAAAGGCAAGATAACGCTGCCGTTATTCACAGCATCACCCACATGAATATGAGCAGCTTTAATAGTATCGCCGTAAGTAAAGTTGCTTAAAGTAGTTGATAAAGTTATGCTGTTATCTGAGAGTATTTTTAATGAGGCTAATGAAGTTTCCATACGGGTATTTGCAGAGATTTCATTTGCAGCACTCATTTTTATGCTGTATTCCTTTACTACTGTAGGTGTAGGTGCAGGTGTTGTTTCGGTTTTGTTGCATGAAGCAAACAGCAAAATTGCCGGAAAAGCGATTGCAATATTTTTTAATGGAAAGTTCATTTTTAATAAAGATTTGAGCTACAAACATAACTAACATTTGTTAGTGTACAAACAAACAACTTGATTATTTTTTATTTGTATTATAGTTTTCAATAATCTGTACATTTAAAAAGAATTATCTAGATAAAAAGATTAAACGGCTGGAAGGAAATCAAATTTTAACTTATTAAAAATCAAACATCTAAAAAATAAATAATAAAAAAACACGTGAGGTATGTTTAAAAAGGCATTACAGTTTTGAAATTGGAAAAAATTAGTAAGTGGTTTTTAAAAAATTAATGTTCAATAGTAAATTAGGTCTCAAATAATTAGCGCATAAAAACATATACTTCAATTCTTTTGATTATTTAGTTATGCATTTGATGGTATTTATAATATGAACGTTAATCATTATAATTAATTAAACCGTCCAAAGCCTTCGGTTTTTCTGTATGGAGTCTTAAAGAAATTATCAACCTCAGTATTAAATTTTTCTCTGTAAAAAATTGGAGTTGAGTGTCCTGAGTTTGGCAATATCCATAAATATGAATTAGCAATAGACTGTGCAATTAGCATTGTGTGTTGAGGTAATATTACATCATGGTCACCACCAATTACAAGAGTTGGGCATTTTATTTTCTGTAACTGTGTTGTCGTTATATGTGGCTCAAAGGCTAATAAACGTGTAAGTTTAATGCTCCCAATATTATTTGGTGAAGCAGGTAATTTTTTTAGGGAGTCATAATAATTTTTTGCCCAATTGTAAATAAAAGGATCAACCGCAGTAGCTTCAGGCCATAGATTTGCACCGGTTACAGCTAGTTTTTTTACTTTGTCAGGGTGGCGCATAGCAAGCAGTAAACCATTAATTCCACCATCGCTCCAGCCAATTACATAACAGTTGTTTAGATGCAGTGTATCAAGCAAAGCATTAAGATCATCAGTCATCATTTCATAACTAAGCGAGTCGCCTTTATCAACAGATTTACCCTGTGCTCTGCTGTCAGCTAATATTACTTTATAGTTTTTAGCAAAATAAGGTATCTGATAAATAAAGTTGTTAATAGAACCTCCGTTACCATGAATAATAAGTAAGGGTTCGCCCTCGCCATAGGTTTCATAATACAGGTTTATACCTCTTGTTTTTATAAACTTTCCTACAGTTTTGTTTCGGCCATATATTGTTGTATCCATTGGAGAAACAGCATCAGATTGGGCCAGACAGGCATTTGCGAATGATATCACTAAAGCAATTAGAAACAATGATTTTAAAATTTTCATGATGTTTATTTGGTGTTGGTATAAAAGAAATTAGTTATTGAATGTTTTGTTTTTTAAGAACAGAATTTGCAATCTTTTTCTTCCAAAAAAAATATTATTTGATATTAAAACAAAAGCTAATCTAGCTCAATGTCGTAATTAAATCTATATTTTTTTACAGCAAACGAAAAAGGGAAGTAAGTAAAGGAACATCCAGATTTTATCCGTAAAATGATTTTAAAATTAAAAATCTTAAAACAACATGTATTTTTATTCTGTAAAATTTGTTGAAGGCTTTGTAAGCGCTATAAAAGCCTTTATACTTTTTTAATAAATAAAAGGGTTGCCTTGTTTATAAAGCATTTAACGGGTAAACTATGAACTATTAATAACCAAACTATTGGTAAACTTCCCTATAACTTCCTTATAACTTCCCTAAAAGGTGGGGTTGATTTTGAATTTTTATTAATACTAAAAACTTTACAAGACTTAGCTGTTAATATAGATATTTGATCTGTTCCTAAAATATTTTTTAATCCACGTTGTTTTTTATTTACAAAAGAAAGTTTATTAATAAATGAGATTAATCTGAA
>JANXTG010000224.1 GCA_025352525.1 Ferruginibacter sp. | reverse complement strand
TTTGAATTAATAAAACAAAACAGCCGCAATTACGCCAAAAGGCAACTAACCTGGTTTAAAAAAGACGAGGAAATTATCTGGTTGCAATTGGCTGCAATACTTCCATACTTACAAAATAAACTTAAATAAATTTTTTCTGAAAAGTAACTAAAATTTTACACCAACCGTTGCAATAATATTGCTGCTTTGTTGATTAATTCCTGCATAAACATTTTGTAAATTCTGCAAACGGTAAGGAATATTAAAATCATTATTTATCAAATACATGTAAGTCAGATCTATAAAAAACCCTTTGTTGCGGTAACCGAGGCCGCCACTCATTGTCATTTTATTTGCTTTGGCAGGTGCATCTTTATAAGGGCTTCCATAGTAACCAAACCCAAGCCTACCCATTAAAGTATTAAATTTAATTTCACCTCCGAGCTTAACATTTATATTGCCCTTGTAAATATCCTTTACAACATTGTTTAGTACCTTAAAATAATTCTGATCATCAACAGTTGGCTGTTCGGCATTGCTGTTAAAACGGGAGCCTTTCTGGTTTACAAATTCAACATCCGCAGAAACAAATCCACGTTGTCTTGTTACATCTTCCACTTCTCTAAAAACGTAAGATCCACTTGCAATTACTCTTAAAGGAGATGATTGAATATATCTTGCCGCACCACGCTTTCCTTCGGTAAACAGATTTGACGATGCATTGTAAGTTTTGATGGGGTTTTCAAGTTCCGTATTTAAAAAACTTTGTCTGGAATCTGTCAAAGACATATATGATGGCGTATGCACTGCCAGCCCAAGCCGGATGTATTCTTTAGGTCTGTATATTAATCCTAACTTGGCATTTAAGCCTGCGCCTTTTGTAGTAAAATTATCGGTGAAAGTAAAAGATTTAAAATGGTTGCTGCTGTTGCTCGAAGTATCATTTTCTGAAAATACTGTATTGCTTTCAAAATTTACAATCGGTATACCTACAGATAAGCCCCATAATAATTTTTTACCATCATTTCCTGCATAAGTAAAACCAAGTTCATACAAACCACCTTTGGTATTTTTTATCATTTCCTGCTGCAATGCCTGGCCTGCATCTAAAATATATTCAGGTGCGGCTTTAATAATTAAGTTATTTCCGTTTCGCACAGTATCTATTAAATATGTATACAAAGCAGGGGCAGCTGTGTACGGAGCAATGCTGTTGGTATTTAAAACATTATTGATGCTTGTATTTAATTTTTTAAATTCCTCCGCAAACTGTTCACTAAACGAGCTGAAATTATTTAATCCTTTGAAATGAATAACGTTATCAAAATTGGCTGTTTGCGTTACGGCAAAAGAGAAAGCATGGGTTTTTTTATTTATAAATCTGTTTTGCACTGCAATTACCAGCCCTCCGGGCGCAAAATTAAACTGCTGTTTTGTTTCGTTTAAATTATTTCCTCTGTAGGCTGACTTTACTTTATTAAATGAAAACCCTCCGCTGATAGTAGCTTCATTTGTTTTGTAAAATCCTATCCCCGCAGGGTTAATAAAATTAGAAGTAATATCGCCACCTAACGAACCAATAGCACCACCAATGGCCAACGTTCGGGCAGTTCCGTTTTGGGGATACCAGCTGTAGCGGACGGCATCTTCCGGTATTTGTGCGTAGGTATTGGTAACAAAAAAGACCGCTGCAATGGTTAAAATCTTTTGCATAAAAAATTATTCACTTTAAAAAAAGCAATGTTTAAAAAGCAGTTGTACAATTATTGTCCTCTTGGTGGTCTTGGTACGCTAGTTCCTGTAGAAGCAGGTGCGCTGCTACCATTGCCACTGTTATTGTTTGTATTTGTTGAAGGTGTATACGAACGATTTTCATTATATGTTTTTGTATCGTAGGTATTGTTCCTATTCGTTTGATTGTTGCTATTGTTGTATCCTCTAATACTTATAGTTCTTGAGTTATTAGATGATTTTGAAGGCGTGTAACCGGAAACAGTATTGCTGTAAGTTGCAAGATTTGTTTTACGAATCGTTGTATTTTTTGGGTTTACAAATACAGCACTTTGCCCGTAAACGGGATAAGAATAATAATACGGATTGTAGTAATAACCGTAGTTGTAGCCGTATGCATAAGGATTGTAAGAATAGTTGTAATCATAACGGTCATCAAGCGTACGCCAGCGGTAATCGTATGCGGCCATGCGTATTTGCCTTTCTTCATAAACGTTATCAAGCCTTTCGTAACGGTCCGTATTTTCTACAACAACTTTTGATTTTGAATAATATAGATCATCCGGTGTTTGGCCGCTTTTATAAACTGCACTGCAAGATGCAAAAAAAACAATACTGCATAAAAGTAAAATGTTTTTCATGGTTTAAATTTTATTAAAGATAATTGATAATGGGGACTACTTATTATACAAGATATCTTGCGCATGTATTTTGATGTTAAAAATGTGCTAATCCTATTGTTTATATTTTCGCAGTATTTTCTTTTATGCTCATTTCATTTTCATTAAAAAGTTTTTTTACTTTGGAGTTTGCTACAAGTGCTCCACCTTTTACTGAACCGCCCATTACAATTCCTGCGGAAATTAATACATAATTTTTTATGATGTATTGGCCTAAAAGTGTTGGCACAAAAAAAGTGTCCGTTCATATTTCATCTCTAAAAATAATAAGCGGCAGGCATGAACCTATCATTTGAAAATAAAGAAGGAACAATGTAAAAGGCATCCATTTATGAAGAATAGATCCAACACCAATCATCCATTCCAGCGAACCTAAAATAACCATAGCAATATGAGGAGGAATTTTTCTAAACGTAACCCAGGTAATGGTTTTGGTGGCAATTTCCACAGCTTCGCTTACTCACGGAAAAATTATAAAAAACCAACCCAGAAGAAAATAATACTCAACGACCAGCGCAAAATTATTAAGCCATTGCGGGCGTTCCAGTTTGCAAAATTTTGAAGTTGCTGATTAAAAATATTGTTCATTTAAAACCTGTCTAGATTTATACTCCAATGAACAAGCCAGAAAAGAAAGGGATTTTAAATTGATGAATTAGTTGTGTAAGTATAGTTTTAAATTAGCTGAAACAAAAATCCCTATAGTAAACTACAAGGATTTTTGTGGTGCCCACGAAAGGAATCGAACCTTCACACCCTTGCGAATGGCAGATTTTGAGTCTGCTGCGTCTACCAATTCCGCCACATGGGCGTTTGCCCGAATTGCAATGTTACATTAATCAGTCAACCTATCCAAAATACGTTTTAAATATTTTTTCTTGTAATAATATATTTTTAAATCCTGCAATTTTGTTTGATTCAAATCCGTTTTATTATCAGGATTAATTAGCCCCGCAATTTGCTTTTCAAGATCATCTTCAAATTGTTGTATCTCCTTTTCAATATCTTTATTATCATCAAACCCCTCATTCATTTCCATCATTTCCATTAAAAAATCCGGGGGAAGATTAAATTTTTCATCCGTCGTAATAATTCCTTTTAGCCTTAAAAAATATTCAATCGTATTGTCTTTATCAGTAAATATTTTGTACCCTTTATTTATTGCAGCAGATTGTTCCATAGCAAATTCTTTGTCTGCTTCATTTTCATTTGTATAAAAATCAGGATGAAATTTTTTTTGAAGTTCTATGTACTTTCTGCTGATGTTTTTTTTATCAACCGTAGGTGCTTCTTCCAAACCAAATAGTTCGTAATAATTCATGTACAAATGTAAGCAGTAATTAAAATTTGATAAGCATCGTTTTGTATTTAAATCTGATTAATCATTGTTGAACAGTTAGAAAATGTAAATTGCCAAAGCCAACAAAACAATCATGATACATATTGGATTAATAGCCGAAGGAAAAATACCTGCCGATAACCGTGTGGCACTCACACCTGCTCAATGTAAATGGCTTCGTCAACATCATCCCCACATTAAAATTACAGTACAACACAGTGCTGACAGGTGTTTTACTGATAAAGAATATATTGCTGCAGGTGTAACTGTATCAGAAAATTTAGATGATTGTGATATCATTTTGGGTATCAAAGAAGTACCTGTTGAAATGTTGATTGAAAATAAAACGTATCTCTTTTTCTCTCACACAAAAAAATTGCAGCCATACAATCAGCACTTATTACAAACCATCATTAAAAAAAATATTACACTTATTGATTATGAATGTCTGGAGCATGAAGACGGTACTCGCATTATAGGTTTTGGTTTTTTTGCCGGTATTGTAGGTGCACACAACGGTATGATGGCTTATGGAAACAGAACAGGTTCTTTTAAACTGGAAAGGGTTAATTCGGGCAAAAATTTTCAACATTTAATTCATACTTATTTTGGGTTAAAATTGCCCGCAATTAAAATTGCTGTTACAGGGAGTGGGAGGGTAGCACATGGTGTTTTGGAGATTATGAATTTGATGGGAATACATGAAGTGGAACCCGAAGATTATTGTGAAAAAGAATTTGTTTATCCGGTTTATGTTCATTTGAAGGGTGCAGATTTATATAGATCTAAAATGGACGGAAGCTATAACAGAAAGGACTTTCATGCAAATCCGGAAAAGTATAATTCGCTGTTTTCCAATTTTATTGCTCATACAGATATTTTAATGAACGGAGTTTACTGGGAAAAAACCATACCCCGGCTTTTTAATTTGAATGATATTGCGGGTACTAGTTTCAGAATAAAAACAATTGCAGATATTACAGATGATATGTCTGGTTCGGTACCCTGTAACATCGGCGATTCTACCATTGAAAATCCTGTTTATGGAGTTGATAAAACAACCTTTAAAAAAACGGCTCCATTTCTGCAAAATGTTGTGGATGTAATGGCAGTAGGAAATTTGCCAAATGAACTGCCAAGAGATGCCAGCAGGTATTTTGGTGAGCAGCTTATTAAATATGTTTTTACAGATTTATTTAGTGGTGAGGAAACCCGTTTAATAAATACTGCAACAATCATTAAAAAAGGAAAATTAAACGAGGGGTATGAGTATATGCAGGAATATGCGGAAGTTTCCTAAACCAGTCAATGGAAAACTTTAAGATTTAGAAAGTTAAGGCACTTTATATTCGGTAATGAATGATATAATATTATTACAACATGTATAGTAATCCACTTATTGTTTTATTCTAGCAGGGGATATACTTGGTCTTCAAATAATCCAATCAACAATTTTGTTTTCCCATTCCTTTTTAAACGGAGAAGCAACCTTAATATAATTATCAGCATAACCTTCCATCATTCCATTTTTGTTTACATGTTCAAACAGTACTTTCCTTGTCTGGCCAATATGTTTTTGTGTAAATGCCTGCATTTTTTCGTAGCTAAGGTTACGCAATATTTTGTTGCGTTCATTTCTAATTTTTAGGGGTACTACAGGCGCAATGGTAAGCGCATGGGTATTATCTCTTTCTGAATAAGTAAATACATGCAGGTAAGAAATATCTAGTTCTTTCAGAAACGTTACAGTTTCTAAAAAGTCTTCATCTGTTTCCCCCGGGAAACCAACAATTACATCAACACCAATACAGCAATGCGGCATTAATAATTTAATAAGTCCAATTTTTTCAGCATACAATTCTTTTTTATACCTGCGGCGCATGGCAGCCAAAGTATTGTTGCTTCCGCTTTGTAAAGGAATATGAAAGTGAGGCATAAAATGTTTGCTGTTGCATACAAATTCAATTATTTCATTGCTTAATAAATTCGGTTCAATTGAAGAGATTCTGTAGCGTTCAATACCCGGTAAAGCATCCAACTCTTTAATAAGATCAAAAAAGTTTTCGCCGTGTTTTTTGCCACCCGTATATCCTTTACCAAAGTCGCCAAGGTTAATCCCTGTTAATACAATTTCTTTCGCACCGCAAGCTGCTATTGCTTTTACATTTTCAATTACATTATTTATTTCATCGCTTCTACTTTTACCACGGGCCATGGGAATGGTACAGAAACTGCAGTTATAATCACAACCGTCCTGTACTTTTAAAAATATTCTGGTACGTTCGTTTATGGAATGGGAGGGTATAAAAATATTTACATCTTCTACATCGCAACTGCAAATTTTTGTAGGATCGTTTTTTGAAATTTCTTTTAAATGCAGCGCAATATTGAACTTTTCCGCTGCGCCAAGTACAAGGTCTACACCCGGGATTGCTGCAATTTCTTTGGGTTTTAACTGCGCATAACAACCTGTTATTACCACCAATGCTTCCGGGGCTTTGCGTTGAATTTTTCTAACGATTTGCCTACATTCTTTGTCAGCATTTTCAGTAACAGAACAGGTATTAATCACATAAACATCAGCTATCTCATCAAAATCTTTTTTAGCAAAACCATCGTTTTCCAGCATACGGCCGAGTGCCGTAGTTTCACTGAAATTTAGTTTACAGCCTAATGTATGAAGGGCAACGGTTTTTTGCATTGCTGGCAAAATTAAGGGAATTTACGGCTTGGATAGAGTCAGAAATTGTAAAAATGAATTGTACAAAGCTTTATGAATACGTATTAACGTTTTTTAATAATTAAGATGACTTACCCATAAAGGAAGTAAAATATCAGTCTATAGTAATTGATAGAGTATTTTGTACTTTTGAAAAAAAAAATGTATCAGGGATATATTTTAAGAAAAAATCTGCCAGATCATAAGGTGGTTGCTGCTTTTACGGATAAGCTTTATCAGTATTTATTTCCATTGGTTGAAAACGAAGAAGATTTCCTTATAACCCATGTAAATAAGGAAATTGACCTAAAGCTTACTTTAAATTCATTGCTCACCACATGTGTTGTAAATGACAAAACAGCAATTAATTTAATTCTAAATAATTTTTTTGATCTGTTACCTGCAACTGCAGAAAAACTGGTAAATGATGCCCAGTTTATTTTGGATTACGATCCCGCAGCAAAAACACTTGAAGAAATAATATTAAGTTATCCCGGTTTTTATGCTATCGCCATTTACCGAATGGCGCATATTTTATATGAACAAAACATTTCTATTTTGCCCCGAATGATGAGTGAACAAGCACACAGCAAAACAGGTATTGATATAAATGCCGGAGCAAAAATTGGGTTTCCATTTTTTATTGATCATGGCACGGGAATAGTTGTTGGAGAAACAACTGTTATTGGCAACTATGTAAAATTATACCAGGGTGTTACACTCGGTGCATTGGCAGTGCGCAAAGAAGATGCTGCTATCAAAAGACATCCAACAATAGAAGATAATGTAGTTATATATGCAGGCAGTACAATTTTAGGAGGAGATACAACCGTAGGGCACGACTGTATAATTGGTGGTAATACATGGATAACCCAAAGCATTCCATCTTTTAGCGTGGTTTATCACACTGCACAAACGGTAGTAAAAGACAGAAGAGATTTTAATGAACCAATAAATTTTATCATTTAAAAAAACAGATTATGAAGGCCGCAAGTATTTTAGAAACGATTGGTAATACCCCCCACGTAAAAATAAATCGCTTATACCCTGATAACATTCATGTTTACACAAAGCTTGAAAAGACAAATCCAAGTGGAAGTATTAAAGACAGGATTGCATTGGCGATGATTGAAGATGCAGAACAAAAAGGTCTTATAAATAAAGACACCACTATAATAGAACCAACATCTGGCAATACAGGAATAGGATTGGCCATGGTAGCTGCTGTAAAAGGATACAAAATAATTTTGGTAATGCCGGAAAGTATGAGTGTTGAGCGCAGAAAATTGATGAGTGTTTATGGAGCAAGTTTTGAGCTGACTGCAAGAGAACTGGGGATGAAAGGAGCTATAGCAAAGGCTACAGAACTTGTTGCAACAACACCAAATGCATGGATGCCACAGCAGTTTGATAACCCGGCAAACATTGATATACATGTAAAAACTACGGCTGAAGAAATAGTAAAAGATTTTCCGGAAGGAATAGATTTTTTGATAACCGGTGTTGGAACCGGGGGGCATATAACCGGAGTTGCACAAGTTTTAAAGAAACATTTTCCCGCAATAAAAGTATTTGCTGTAGAGCCTGAGTTATCGCCTGTTATTAGTGGTGGAAGTCCCGCTCCTCATCCCTTACAGGGAATAGGTGCAGGTTTTATACCCGGTAATTTACACAAAGAAATTTTAGATGGAGTGATTCAAGTTGGGAAAGAAGAATCTTACGAATATGCAAAGCGAGCTGCCCGTGAAGAAGGAATTTTTCAGGGTATTTCCAGCGGGGCAACCATGGCAGCATTGGCAAAAAAATTACCCGAAATACCTGCAGGCAGCACAGTGCTTTTATTCAATTATGATACGGGAGAAAGATATTTAAGTATTGAGGGATTGTTCTAGTTAATTTACATGCTAAGCATTTGAAAAAATATTTGATTTTCATTAAGGGTAATTCTTCCATTATCACATATATCAATTTTACCTGAACTCATTTCTTAAAATTCATAACTTGCAGCGGTGAAAAATAAAAGTTATCCTTTTTTAATTTTAGTAGCTGCCGCTCTGTTGTTTTTTTGGGTAAAGAAAAACCAGCGGGGCAAACAGCCTGGCCGTGTTACAGTAGATGCTGTAAAGGATGATTATTTTGCTCTAAGGTCAGGCAACAAAACAATTAAATATAGCCGTCATGCAAAGTGCAGAATGGATTGCAGGCATATTGATGAAAGCGAGGTAAAAGAAATTTTGGCGCATGGTGAAATAAATTATAACAAAGAAGAAACTAGCGAAAAAGGAATTACTTATCCTTTAGAAGGAATCACCCATGACGGACAACATGTACGAATTGTGTTTGCCCCAAAAGAAAAAGAAATTGTAGTTGTAACTGCAATAGATTTAGACAAGGATTGGCCATGCGGAAATTGTAATTAGAATGGTAAATACTTCGATTAAAATATTTTAATCAAATTGGTATTTTTAACAGTAAACTGAAATGTATTTTCTGTAACGTATATTTCAAAAAAAGAAGGAAATTTTAGTATGAAGTTTAAATCTTTTCTGGCAAAACCTTTTGCCGTTTATATACAAAAACAGATTAAGAAGGGAATGGTAACCGCTATTGCAGATCAGGAAGCTATGTTAACTTCCCTCGTAAAATCTGCGGGTAAAACGATGTTTGGAATAGATCATTCTTTTTCTGAAATAAAAACACACGAAGATTTTGTAAAACTTGTTCCAATTAGAGATTATGAGGCATTAAAACCTTATATCGAAAAAATAAAAGAAGGCAAACAGAATATTTTGTGGAAAGGACAGCCAATTTATTTTGCCAAAACAAGCGGTACAACAAGCGGAGTAAAATATATTCCAATTACAAAAGACTCCATACTAAACCACATTAATACTGCCCGCAATGCTTTGCTTTGTTATATGGTTGAAAGTGGCAATACTAAATTTGCAAACGGTAAAGTAATTTTCTTAAGCGGTTCTCCGGTATTGGAAAGAGTAGGAGGCATTCCAACAGGGCGTTTGAGTGGAATTGTAAATCATCATATTCCACTTTATTTACGAAGCAACCAGCTGCCAAAATATGAAACAAATTGTATTGAAGACTGGGAAGAAAAAGTGGAAAAAATAGTGGATGAAACTATTAATGAAAACATGACGCTTATAAGTGGAATACCACCTTGGGTGCAAATGTATTTTGACAAACTGGAGGAGCGTTCCGGAAAAAAAATTGGGGAGCTTTTTCCAAACTTTAGTGTGATGGTGCAGGGCGGCGTAAATTATGAACCCTACAAAGCCAAACTAATGGAAAGTATTGGTCGCCCGATTGATACTATCGAACTTTATCCTGCAAGTGAGGGTTTCTTTGCATTTCAAGACTCGCAAAAAGCAAAAGGCATGTTGTTGAATACCTCCAGCGGAATATTTTTTGAATTTGTACCCGTAAATGAACTTCAAAATGAATTTCCAAAAAGGCTCACATTAAAAGATGTGCAGATTGGAGAAAATTATGCGCTCATCATAACAAACAATGCGGGCTTGTGGGCTTACAATATTGGCGATACTGTAAAGTTCGTTTCTTTAAATCCATATAGAATAGTAGTGACCGGTAGAATAAAACATTTTATTTCTGCCTTTGGCGAACATGTAATTGTTGAAGAAGCTGAACAGGCTATTTTAAAAACAACCTCGGAAGAAAATGTGCGCATAAATGAATTTACTGTAGCACCATTTGTTTCCCCGTTTAAAGGAAAAAGCTACCACGAATGGTTCATAGAGTTCGATGAAATACCTGCAGACCTTGAAGGTTTTGCACAAAAACTTGATGGTAACCTGCGGAATAAAAACGCCTATTATGATGATCTTATAAAAGGTAATATTCTGGATATTTTAAAAATTACGCCCGTTCCAAAAGATGGCTTTAAAAATTATATGAAAAGTGTAGGTAAACTTGGCGGGCAAAATAAAGTACCTAAACTAAGCAATGACAGGGAAATTGCAAAGCGTATTGAAAATTTAGCGACAGTTAATTAAGTAAACGTTTTAAAGATTCTTTAAGGTTACTTTATGAATTTATGGTTATTCGGCAATAAATAAAAGACTACATTGCCGCTTTTCTACATTTAAACAATCACATTATTTATGGCTGAAGAAGGGCAAAAAAGGCGCATTGCAATTTTCGGATCTACAGGATCAATTGGAACGCAGGCCCTTGAAGTAATTCGTGCACATAAAAATGTGTTGGAAGCAGAGATATTAACTGCGCAGACAAATGCTGATTTGCTTATAAAACAGGCATTGGAATTTTTACCAAATGCAGTTGTTATTGGTGATGAAACAAAATATGAACAGGTTAAAGACGCACTTTCTGCAACATCAATAAAAGTTTTTGCAGGAGAAAATGCTTTGGAAGAAGTTGCGGATTTTGATACTTACGAAGTAATGCTTACCGCAATTGTTGGTTTTGCAGGTTTAAAATCCACGCTTAAAGGTGTAAAAAAGGGGAAAGTTATTGCACTTTCCAACAAAGAAACGCTGGTAGTTGCAGGAGATATCGTAATGCAGCAAGCCTTTGAAAACCGATCTCCAATAATTCCTGTAGACAGTGAACATTCTGCTATATTTCAATGCCTGATTGGTGAAGCAAGAAACCCCATAGAAAAAATTATACTTACGGCCAGTGGCGGACCTTTTTTAGGAAAAAAGCCAAACTTTTTGGTCAACGTAAAACGGGATCATGCCCTGCAACATCCTAACTGGAGCATGGGCGCAAAGATATCTATTGACTCTGCCACGCTCATGAATAAAGGACTTGAAATGATTGAAGCCAAATGGCTTTTCAATTTAAAACCTGAGCAGATAGAAGTTGTGGTGCATCCTCAAAGTATTGTGCATAGTTTGGTTCAGTTTGAAGATGGCAGTTTAAAAGCACAGATGGGTTTGCCCGATATGAAGTTGCCCATACAATATGCATTGGGTTTTCCTGAAAGAATGAAAAACGATTTCCCAAGATTTAATTTTAAAAAATATCCGAGTTTGACATTTGAAGAACCTGATTACAAAACGTTTAGAAATCTTGGTCTTGCCATAGATGCTTTAAAAGCAGGAGGTAACAAGGCCTGTGTTTTAAATGCAGCAAATGAAATTGCGGTGTGGGCTTTCTTAAAAAACCGGATTGGCTTTCTGGATATCACAGCAGTAGTTGAGAAAACTATGGACAAAATATCTTTTATAGAAAATCCTACATTGGAGGAATATTATGAAAGTGATGGTGAGGCCCGTAACTTTGCTGCAAGCGTAATGAAGATGTAACTAGTGAATGGTGAGTGATGAATGATGAGTGATGAATGATTACATTTTTAGACGATACCTTATAATCTTTTAAAAAAATAAACACCTTATCACACCTCAATATTTTACCAAGAACTAATAATTCCGAACTTATAACTCACAACTCACAACTCAAAACTTATAATTCATAACTAACCAACATAAATGATACTTTTAGCAATTAACTGGGGCAGCGTAGGTTTAAAAGCTGCTCAACTTCTTCTCTCTCTTTCTATTTTGGTTGTGCTTCACGAATTTGGACATTATATAACCGCAAAATGGTTTAAATGCAGGGTGGAGAAATTCTATCTTTTCTTCGATCCATGGTTTTCCATTTTTAAGAAGAAAATTGGTGAAACTGAATATGGCATTGGCTGGTTGCCACTTGGCGGCTATGTAAAAATATCCGGAATGGTTGATGAGAGCATGGATAAAGACCAGCTGAATAAACCTGCGCAGCCATGGGAGTTTCGCAGCAAGCCTGCCTGGCAACGTTTAATTATTATGCTTGGTGGAGTAACTGTAAATGTGTTGCTCGCTTTTATTATTTATGCAGGTATTTTAATGCATTGGGGCGAAGAAAAAATACCTAATTCATCTTTAAAAAATGGTGTGTGGGTTTCCGATTCTCTTATGTATGATATAGGACTTAGAAGCGGTGATAAAATAGTTTCTGTAAATGGAGATTCAATTAAATATTTTGATGATGTTGCCAAGAAAATATTATTTAGTGGAGGAGGAAATATTGAAGTACTTAGGAATGATAAACCAACCAATGTAACTATTCCGGTAGGTCTTATAGGACAACTTGTAGAAAAAAAGAGATCAAAAATACCTCTATTGTTACAACGGATCCCAACTATAATGGGAAGTTTTGAAAAAGCAGATACCTCACCTGCAAAAAAAGCAGGATTAAAAGAGTGGGATAGAATTGTAAAAGTAGATTCTGTGCCGGTCCAATTTCTAGATGAAGCATCTGCATATTTTTCGCAGCACAAAAGCAAAGAAGTTGCGTTAACGGTAGAAAGAAATGGCTCTTTTGTTATACTTCCGGTTGCAGTTAACGATGAGGGAAGAATAGCACCTACGTTACCATCCAGTAAACAAATGGATAGCCTTGGTTATTTCAAAACAGAGCATACGAGCTATTCTTTTTTTAGAGCTTTTCCTGCGGGAGTAAAATTGGCTTATACAAAACTGGGTGAGTATATACAACAGTTTAAACTTATATTTCAACCATCTACAGGTGCGTATAAAGGGGTTGGTGGTTTTAAATCTATGGGTTCTGTTTTTTCAGGTAATACATGGGACTGGGAACAGTTTTGGAACATTACTGCATTCTTTTCTATAGTACTTGCATTTATGAATCTGCTTCCAATTCCTGCATTAGATGGTGGTCATGTGTTATTTACCTTAATAGAAATGGTTACAGGTAGAAAGCCAAGCGAAAAGTTTTTGGAATATGCGCAGATTGCAGGGATGATAATCCTCCTTTCTCTAATGCTATATGCTAACGGAAATGACTGGCTTGGCTGGGGTAGAGGGAAATAAGATTTGAGATTTTTGATCTCAGATTTGAGATTTGAGACAAAAGAACAAAGACAAAAGATGTGAATGCAAAATGTAATTTCCTGACTAATGTTGCCAGTTTTTGATTTTAAGCCTAAGTTTTTATAAATCAAAATTTTTAATTCATCATTCATAATTTTTTAATTTCCCGCCTTGCGTTTTTTTTCTAAAATAGTATTCATCTGTAATATATGCTTCATTATTTCTGCGGTTTTGCGGTTAGTGGAATTTGGTATGCGCAAAAACGGCAATGTAAATGCGGTAATTCCTTTGCAGGCCATTGAAGGAACAATTGTGATTTTAGGTTTTATAGTTGCCATTTTATTAAATGCAGCCTTTGTTTTTATTGTATTATTTAGAAAATCAAACAGAAAACATTTACCGGTAAGTCCTTTTTTATTGTGGTTTAATTTGTTGCTGTTTCCTGTTGAAGTGTGGTATTCTTTTTTTGTTCGACATTAGTTTAGATTTATGTAAAACCGGAAGAATAGCTGTTAATATTTAATTGTTGTTCATGTAAAATGATTTGCATTTGTTGTAAATTTATTTCTATGATTACCAACATTCTAAAAGATAAGCCTACAAAATTATTCTTAAGTATTACTGCTTTTTTTGTTGCAAATGCCCTCATTGCTGAATGTATTGGAGGTAAAATATTTTCACTCGAAAAAGTGTTTGGTATGACGCCATTTAATTTTTCCTTATTGGGAGAAAGTGGTTTATCAATCAGCCTTACCTGTGGCGTTTTATTATGGCCTCTGGAGTTTATTATCACAGATATTGTAAACGAATTCTATGGTCCCAAGGCAGTAAGACAAATCTCCTATATTGCTGTAGCCCTTATTGCATATGCTTTTTTAATGTTTTTTTTAGCCATGAGTGTACCCGGTGCCGATTTTTGGTACGGTACCAATGTTGATAAAGGTGTACCTAATATGGGAAGCGCCTTTAATGCTGTGTTTGGGCAAGGCATGTGGATTATTTTAGGAAGTCTTGCCGCATTTATGGTAAGCCAGTTGGTAGATGTATTTGTTTTTCACAAAATAAAAAAAGTAACCGGCGAAAAGAAAGTATGGCTTCGTGCAACAGGGTCAACGCTGGTTTCGCAACTTGTTGACAGTTTTATTGTACTTTTTATAGCATTTTATTTAGGGCAGGGCTGGAGCATGCAAAAAGTGCTTGCCATCTGTATGGTTAATTATACTTACAAATCTATAATGGCTGTTATTCTTACTCCGGTAATATATGCTATGGAGAATCGCATGGAAAAGTTCCTTGGTGCTGAAAAAGCTCATGAAATGAAACAGGCAGCAATGCTTTAACAGAGAATTCTATTTACATATAAATATAATTGTTATTCAAAAGATTTTAACTAATTTTACAATAATTGATACAAATTAGTATCGTATATGCGGCTCAACTCCTTACTCGCATAAAATTTAATCTCAATCTCCTAAGTTATTAATGCATTTTTAAAACGATGCTTTTTTTTATTATTAAGAGATTATCATGAGCAAAATTTACTATTTATTTACAAAAAACAAAACAGTTTGTGGCTTAAAAAGAACACTTTTATTTCTGTGTATAATTTTTTTAAGTTCCAATGTATTTGGGCAGAAAACATGG
>JANXTG010000217.1 GCA_025352525.1 Ferruginibacter sp. | reverse complement strand
ACTATTCATAATAAAATACTATTAAGTGCAGATATGAACCATAACTCAAAGCATTGGCTAATAATGCCGGGGTTAGGTATCTTTATTAATTTTAAATGAATACATGTTTCTTTATATAGCCGCCAAACATAATTGCTGAGCCGCATATCTGTGATAAATCGGCGAGTACTTCGCAAAACGAAACAATTACTGAAAACATTTTTATAATTTTAGAATGGAATCAAGATTTGCAAAAAAAGTTACGACTAACCTGCAATTAACTAACCAAAACTATGAAATTACCTACCTCAAAAATACATAGCATAGATGATGTTGTGTCCTTAATATTTTTGCAGTCCTCGCCTGCGATATATGTAATCAAAGAAAATTTATCAGACTGCTTTTTTTTTGCGATCCTCGTATATGCACCGGTATTCGTATTTAAACTAATTCATTTTAACTTTCATTCAATAACTAATAATTTATCACCCAAAAAAATACCCCTATTACCTTATGAAAAAAACAATCTCCATTCTTTTCTTGATCGCTTATGGTTTTACCTGCATGGCACAGGACAGTTCTAAAACATTTCATTTTTCCGTTGGCTTGGGGTTTATGCCTGTCCCAACGATTAGCATTGCAGGTATTGATACGAGCTATAATAATTCATTATCGATAGCTCCTGTACTGGATATTAGGAATAATAATGGCCTCGGCATTTCCTATTCACCAAAGTTTGTAGCAGGCGGACCCTCAGCGGGCATTTATGCACATCAGGTTACAGTGGGTCTGGAAAGCTATAACAAAGAATTGTTTGATGTTATTGCTGATTACAGTCATTATTTTTTTACCGGTAACATTGGCATACCATCATCACCCATTACCAATGAGCTTTATTTCTCCAGTACTTATAAAAAGCCTTGGGTAATGCCAACGCTTACTTTAGGTTATGGTTTTGGCACATTAAGAACTGCACAAACCAGCAAAGCGGTAAACGATGTAAATGTTTCGGCGGGAATAAGTCATGTGTTTCAAAAAGAATTCTCGGAAGCTGCATTTTCCCTTGTTCCGGCAATAAAATTAAATGCAGGTACAAATGAATACTTTAGTTTATTGCGTAGTTCCCGATATATTTCTGCCAATAAAAATTACAATAAAGTTGTAAAAAGAAAAAAGAGAAACGGTACTGTAATTGTGGCTAATACCCAGGTTGCTAAAAAAAGCTTTTCCCTTAGTAATGCTGAAGCCGAACTGCAGGGGAGTTTTGAGAAAGGATCATTTAGTGTGAGGCCGGGCGTAAGTATGTTTGTTCCCTTTTCATCGGGTGACAATGCAGTTAGCTTGATATGGCAGATTGAGATGCGCTATTCTTTTTAAAACCAGAATTAGTTTTTTAAAAATCTGGGAGTTGCAAGTTTAAATACTAAATCCAGATTAAAAAGTACATCAGAAAATAAATTTTATAAGACCGATATTCCTAAAACTATATAGGAAAATATTGTGCATAAATTAAGATCAGGATTAATTTAAAAGTGTTGTTTGTTGCACTAAAAGCAGTTTTATTGCGACCTCAATTGATATGACTGATGCATAGTTTACCATATTTCTTTTTACGTTTGGCATTATTTTTTTACGGTAAAATAATAGCTTTGTTTTTGTCATTTTCATCCTTAAAAGCAAAACAATAGTATTGTTCATTTTATTTTTTTGTAACTTAAAGGAGTAACTCGTTTTAAGCTATAAAACGCCTATTAACAAGTTTACAAAATACTTTAAACAGCTGCATAATAAAATATAATGATGAATCAAAAAGCAATTTCTATCAGAACTTTTATCGGTGCAGAAAATTTTGAAATATCCAGAAACTTTTATAAAGATTTTGGATTTGAAGAAAATATTTTATCGCATAACATGTCTTATTTTTATAAAAATGCATGTGGGTTTTATTTGCAGGATGCTTATGTAAAAGACTGGATAAATAACAGTATGATTTTTTTGGAAGTGGAAAATGTTGAAGCGTATTGGAATGAACTTTTAGCCCTTGGCCTGCCCGGTAAATACAAAACAGTAAGGTTGGTGCCAATTAAAAATGAAGCCTGGGGTAAAGAGTTTTTTGTACACGACCCATCAGGTGTGCTTTGGCATATTGGAACATTTAATAAAGTGCCTTAGTAGGGCTGATGGATGTATTAAATGAAATAAATTATAGAAGCATTATTAGCATGCTTTCAAAAATAACCGGAGAAAAAATATG
>JANXTG010000195.1 GCA_025352525.1 Ferruginibacter sp. | reverse complement strand
TCTCATCTTCGGTAAGGTAGTTTTTGGCTGTGTAAATATCTTGTTTGCGTACTACCTTGCCTTTCCAACTGGTCAATGCCATATTGGGCAGGTTGGGGTTGGCACGGCTCACCACTATTTCGGCAGCGGTTTTACCTGTAATGGCAAATAGTATTTTGTTTTGGGTTTCGGCATAAAACATTTGTGTGGCTTTGTCGCTACCATTATAATCGCTGCTAAGGGCAAATAAATCCCGTACTTTTTGGTAAAAGCGTTTTTCGCTGGCTCTTACATCTCTAATACGAGCCAACAGTTCGTCAAAATAATCGGGTCTGCCATCAGGGTTTTTTAGGCGTTCGTCATCCATCACAAAACCCTTTATCACATAGCTTGCAAGGTTTTGGTTTGCCCATTGCCTAAATTGTGTACCTCTTTTGCTACGAACCCTAAAGCCAATAGCCAATATCATTTCTAACGAGTAAAAAGTTACCTTGTAATTCTTGCCATCTTGGGCAGTACTTAAGTAATCCTTAACAACTGAATTGTGATTTAATTCATTATCATTTAGTATGTTAGTTATATGCATACTGATATTAGGCACCGAGGTGTCAAAAAGTTCTGCCAATTGGTTTTGGTTCATCCATACGGTGCCGTCTTTGGTTAAAAGCGATACCGAAGTTTTGCCATCCTGGGTATTGTATATGATGATATTTTTTTCTTCCATTTGAGTGTTTTTATCATCTTCCTGACGGCAGGAAGATGGTACTTCTGCATTTTTAAAAAGGCGTTGAAATATTCAATTCCTTGCAAAATTTTACAATGGTTTCATCGGTGCTTTTTATTTCTGTTTCTAATGCTTTTAATGCTACGGCTATTGCATCAATGTCTATACTTTCTTCTGCTTCAAATTATCTACATATCGTGGTATGTTTAAGTTGTAATCGTTCTTTGCTATTTCTTCTAATAAAGATTTCTTGCTGTATTTTGGTAATTCCGTTCTTTTACGGTAAGTGTCAATAATTAAATCAATGTCTTTGCCTCTTAAAACATTTTGTGTTTTTACTTTTTCGTAGTGGTCGCTTCCACTAGCATCAATAAACAAAATATCATCAGGGTTTTCTCTACACTTTTTGAAAACCAAAATACAAGTAGGAATACTTGTACCATAAAATATATTGGCTGGTAAACCAATGACAGCATCTATAAAGTTTTTGTTTTCTATCAAATACTTGCGTATGTGTTGCTCTGCACCACCACGAAACAAAGCACCGTGTGGCAATACAATTGCCATTGTTCCATTGTCTGCCAAATGGTAAATCATATGTTGCACAAAGGCAAAGTCTGCTTTGCTACTTGGTGCCAATCTTCCGTACTGGCTAAAACGGTCGTCACTAGTAAACAATGGGTTTGCACTCCATTGAGCAGAAAAAGGTGGATTTGCTACAATGGCTTCAAATTGTTTGTCAATATGCTGTGGGTGTTCAAGTGTGTCATCTTGTTTAATATCAAATTGGCGGTAATGCACACCGTGCAAAATCATATTCATTCGGGCAAGGTTGTAAGTAGTACGGTTCATTTCTTGTCCGTAAAAATTACTTACATCTTCAACCTCTCTTGCCACACGAAGCAACAAAGAACCCGAACCACAAGTTGGGTCGTAAACAGATTTCAATTTTTGTTTTCCTGTGGTTACGATTTTGGCAAGTATTTTAGAAACTTGTTGTGGTGTATAAAATTCACCTGCTTTTTTTCCTGCTCCACTTGCAAATTGCCCTATCAAGTATTCGTAGGCATCTCCCAAAACATCTAATTCGGTATGCTCCAATTTGAAATCAATTTTGTCAAGGTGCGACAGCACCTTTGCAATTATTGCATTTCGTGCTTCGGGAGTTTTGCCCAATTTAGAACTGTTCAAATCCATATCCTCAAAGAGATTTTCATAATCTTCTTCGCTGTCAGTACCCATAGTACTCAACTGAATATTGATAAGAATTTTTTGTAAGTCCTCTAAAATGAAATTGGTTTTGTTTTCGTCAAATTTGTCAACATCATCTTCATTGTCGCCTTTACCTCTTTTAGCTACTTCTGTAAACAATTCTTCGGGTCTTAAAAAGTAGCCCAACTTTTCAAGTGCTTTTTCTTTGATTGCTTCAATAAATTCTTTTCCGTCTACTGTCTTTGGCGTTATGTCTCGAAACTTAACATTGTCTTGTTTCAATATTTCGTCAGCGAAAATGTTCATTTTCTCGCTTAGGTATTTATAGAAAATGAAGCCCAAAATGTAGTCACGAAATTCGTCTGCATTCATTTTGCCTCTAAGCGTATTGGCTATGTTCCAAAGTTGCTGTTCCAAAATTCTTTTATAATCTTCACTCATTTAGTTATGGCTTAAAATTTGATGGCGAATTTACTGATTTATTGTCGGCTTGTTGCTATTCAGTCCGTCAGTTGTTCTTGGGGTGGTGGGTGGACTTTGGTATTCAGTCTTATAATTTGCTGATGTATTTTGTTGAAGCCGATAAGAATTCCGTCCGCTGGGGTGTGTGGGCTGTGCTTTGGTACAAGGCAGGTTCTTTTGCAAGGTTGGCTTATGTGTGTTGGCTTTGTGTGCCTTGCAAATATGCCTGACTTGGTGCGTTGGGTTGTGTTGGTAAAGTCTTCTAAGTTTAAATGTTTGCAGGATGTCGTTTAGGGTGACGTACAACGTTAGGGCTTTGTGCAGGTGTGGCATTAGAATTCCGTCCGCCCGTAACCGCTGCCCGGCTTTTGCTAAAGATAAATATTTAGAACCAATGTTTGGCGATAATGGTCAAGCCCGAACAATTGCCGCTATATTGTTGATGTTGATTGCTACAACTTCAAGCCATACTTGCACAAAACCCATTGTTGTAAGCTGCCCTAGCGAAGCCTTACAAATTGGAGTGCGTCAATATAAAATAGATTAGCACGAATTGATTTCAAAATTCTTTGTTTAGTAGTTTGTTTAATAGCAATCTTAATTCTGGTTGCTCAGGCCTAGGAGCATCAAAATTTATTATTTTTCCAAACTTGTCTACTAATACATATTGAGGTATACCAATAATAACTTTACAATAAGTCGGGACTAGTCCATGAAAACCTGTTAACTCAGATACTTGTAACCAACTTAAATCGTTTACATTTATTGCTTTTTTCCACCTTTTGCCGTCTGTGTCTAACGATACAGAAACAAATTGAATTGAATCGTTTTTAAATTCTTCAATAATTTTTCTTAAATATGGTACGTCTGCAATACAAGGTTTACACCAACTTGCCCAAAAATCTATTAGAATATAATTCCCCTTAAACCTTTTAAATTCTATATTCTTTCCGTTAAGGTCTTTAGATACCAAATCGTGAACTGTTTTTATTAAATTTAATTTTTCATTAAACTTAACTCCATTTAGAGGATTCGCTTTTTTAAATAAAAGATTTTTTGATAATGGATATACATACTCCAAGACCGTATAGCCAACATTACTATTCTTTACATTTTTTGATAATCGTGAAAAATAATATTCTATTGTATCAATTGATAACCAACGTTTATATCTTGATAAGAGAAAAGCACTTAGATAAGAATTATTGTGTTGAAGAATATAGTCTAAGTCAGCAGATCTTCTAATTAAATTAATTGAATCCAATCGTGCAGTTGCCAATCTGAGATTTTTCAATTGGGTTGTGTCCGATTTTGCTAATCTATAAATTGAATCCGCTTTATAAATGAATTGTGAGTTAGAAATAATAAACTTAGTCTTTTTTTCTTCCCATTTTTCCCATTCAGTGTGAGATTTTGATCCTTGAAGTAAAGACTTTGTTACAAATCCTTCTCTGTAAGAAATTGAAATTTTATTTGCCTCTAATAAAAATCGAATAACTGATTTATCTCCAAAATTAATATTTTTCAAGTCTGTCCATAAGTTTGCATCGCTAACTACATTAACTGTTCCCGAAAATGCAAACTTGCCGTTCTTAATTATAGTTGTATCAAATTTCATCCTATTATTTCCATCGTAATAATTCAAAACTATTCTACCTGTGTCTTTCCCAATTACAGTTCCACTGATTTTAAATTGATTTTTTAAAATATTAGTCTGACAATAACAAACATTTGAAAATAAAAGTATCAAGAATAATAAGCGCATTTGTTTCTTTAAATAAATAAATTTATTTTCTTGCATTGTCTTTCAATTAGTATTAGGCTGTCGATTTATTCAAGAGGTTCTTAATATTAAAACCCATTTTTATTACGATGCATTATCCCTGTTGCAGAAGGGTTGCTTACAACACAATATTATACGAAACTCACGGTCTTTGCTAATTTTTAATATCCTCATAGCCAATTTTTTAAAACTTGCATTTTCAATTGTTACATTATTATAAACTCCTTCTTTAATCAAACCCAACAATTTTTTTTGCAGATGCTAAACATCTATTAAATAGCACTTTATAAATTTATAACTTATCGCTGTTTTTGCGGTACATTTCTGTATAAATCATCCAGCGGGCTCTCAATATTTATTAAAAACTCCTTTTTTACATGCAGGTAACGCTGTGTGGTTTCAATATTAAAATGCCCCAGTATTTCTTTTATAAATATTACATCCACTCCCTTTTCCAGCAAATGAGTAGCAAAACTGTGCCGCAGGTTATGAAAACTAAGCGACTTTAATATGCCTGCTTTTTTTCTTGCATCGCTAAAAATTTGTTGTGCGCTTCTTGCCGTATAAGGTTTTCCTTTTTCAGGTCCTTCAAACAAAAAATTCTCCGGCTTCACATCACTCATCTTATAATACTGTTCCAGCACATCAAGCACCATAGGGCTAAGCTTTACATATCGGTCTTTCTTTCCTTTGCTGCAGTGTATAAACAACTGCTTGCGCTCCCGGTCTATATCCTGTAATCGCAGGTTTATTACCTCGCTCACCCGCAATCCTGCGCTGTAGGCCACAAAAAGTATGGCTTTGTGCTTTAAGTTTTTTGGTGATGCAAATAGCCGGCGCAATTCTTCTTCGCCAAGTACTTTTGGCAGTTGCAGGTGTTTTTTGGGTCTCGGTATTTCCACAAAAAACCGCTCGTGCCCCAGCACCTGCTCATACACAAACTTTAAAGCATTAAGCCTGCTGTGTATGGTATTTTCACTAAGCTGCTGTTTGTGTATGCAGTTATGTATGTACTTTCTTATATCTTCAGTTACAAGGCTGTCGGCCTTTATGTTCTTAAGTGTTTGTAAAAAAACAGCAATTTCGTTTCTATAGGTTTTTTGGGTAGATGTACTGTATCCCTTTAATTGCAAATGCTCCATAGTAGTTTGCAGCAGTTGCAAATTATAATGGCTGATGGCATGTAACAAAACACTGCTTTTTGGGGTTGATCTTTTCTGCGCATCTGCGGTTGATTGTTGCAGCGTTTTAATTTTATGCAGTTGTTTGCTAAGTTGTTTTTTATCAACATGGGCAATACCGGCAGTAAGGCTGCACAATTCTTCAAAACTTACTCTAGTACAGGCAATATGCCAGCAAGCTTTAACAGAATTCCATTTTACTGCTTTTATTTTTTTTACAGCAAGTTGCAGCAACTGGTTTCTTTTATCAAATAACAATTCAATCCTCCGCTCATTGTTACTGTCCGTAAATATTGTGGGGAGTATTGTTGGTAATGTCGGGGTTGGGTTCTGCAGAGCAGCCTTGCTTTTTTGCAAAATTTTAATGTCAATGTTTGCGGTATTTGCAATTATGTCTGTTGGTGGTAGTTTACAGGCAGTTCGGTTTGGGGCTGTATCTGCAATATGCCAGCCCTTATGGGTTTTGCTCCATCTCGCATCAGTATTTTCTTTTAGTCTGGCTGTTTTTTTTACATCATAATCAAACAGCAGCAGTATCCTGTTTTCACCCCGGTGCTTTATAAGAGTATAAGTAATTGTCATATTTTATAAGGCAGGTCATGGCTTCGCCCTCCCTCAGTCCCATAGTTTTTGAGCGGTTAATGCAGTTGGTAAACCATCTTCAAGATAACAATAAAATCTTATTATAAAAAAATTTAAACAGTTGCCTCGCATCTTATAAGCCTTTAGCTATCAACTGTCAACTGCCATTTATCAACCACCGGCTACCAACTAGTTACAACCGTTTACCATATCTCAACTGCCATTTATTAACTACCATCCATCATCAACGAACCATCAACTGCCATCAACCAATTATAAACTATCGTCGAGCAACCATCAACTATCATCTACCAAAACCATCTTCCATTTACCAACCATCAACCCCAAGTTACAATACCTCCCACTCATCAATATCTACTCACAACCCCACCTCAACCACTTTCATTCCATAATGCTTTGAATGGTATGCCATTTCATTTCCCTCCATGCAGGCTATTTTTAGTAACAGTAAATATGGAGTATTGTCAGGTACTATAAATTGAAACAGCACTGTTGCATTATATTTTTGGTTAAAATAATATAGGTCAGATCTGTCATCCTCTACCCGGAGGTTGTTGTGCACCATGGCATCTCCGGTAAGTAATACCGCCTCAAAAAAACAACCCGTAACAATGCCATTATGTTGTTGCACATCTCTTTCATTTATGGGGACAGCCAGTTCAAGTTTTCCATTGTCATGTTTTATAGTGTAAATTCCCTTGTACAGCGCATCCAGCGGATGATCTTTTTGCAATTCAAATCCATTTAGCAAACTGTAATTATAAGACCCTGTTATTTTTTTGGCACTTCTCATTTTGCCTGAGAGCCGTACGTTCATTCTCCCCGTCATTCTTTGTGTAAAAGGTTTTAGCTTTATCAGAATCTGTTTTGCAGCCGCACTGCAGGTTTCTGTAGCCATTTCGGCAAATTGCGCATTAATAAAAGGGTCGGTTCTTTTAGCTCTTATGTGGTCACCATCTTTGGTATGCACAATAATATACCTGTCCGCATCCGGGTTTTTATTCTCCCTAATTCTCTTCTTCTTCATCCCTCAATTTACCTTTTTTTATTTCCCATCCTGCCTAACTTTTAACTTATTACTTAAAACTTAAACCCTTCAACCATCAACCCGTAGGGCAAAAAAACACAATCTAAAAATCGCACCCAACTTTTACCGATGTTATAGGGAAGTTATAGGGAAGTTATAGGGAACATACTCCATAGTAAAGTCGTAGATACTCCGTACATAGCACACATCTACTTTTAAGGCTAACCTCATACTGTAAACCCTTAAGAAGTTACCGGCATATTCGTATAATTTACTAAAATTGAAAGTAAATAAAGGAGCTGCTGCTTTCTTGGCTAAGTATAAGTAACACCAGCATGGCGCTCCAGATAAGCCCAAGCACCCACCAGGGTAATTTCTCAGCTACACCCAATAGCCTTCTGTTTCTCATATACCAATGGGTACCAAGCATACAAACAATAATTATGGTTACTTTAAGCATGCTCAGGTTGCTAAGCAATACTGCGCCGTTGTGCGCAGCGCCAAACATAGCAGCAAGCATGCGCCAGGCCGATGTAAAATCCGGCGCCCTAAAAAACACCCATGTCACGTTCACTAAAAAAAAGGTAAACAGCGCATATATAAAGTTAGATGAGGGCAGCGTTTTTAAAAACCTGGGTGCTGCAATACCTCGCAAAGCAATAGGGGCATTGTTCATTACACTCGGTTGCAGCTGCACCTTTAGTTTTAAATCCTGTATAAACTTTTCAGCCATTAAATAAAACCCATGCAACGCTCCCCACACCACAAAGGTCCAGTTTGCACCATGCCAAAGCCCACCGAGCAGCATGGTAATCATCAGGTTTATGTAAGTTTTAAATGTTCCATGGCGGTTTCCACCAAGAGGTATGTACAGGTAATCTCTTAGCCAGGCAGATAAGGTAATATGCCACCGCCGCCAAAAGTCAGAAAAGCCAGTTGCTGCATAAGGGTATAAAAAATTTTCGGGCAGCACAAACCCAAGACAGGCAGCCACACCAATAGCACAGGTGGAGTAGCCCGCAAAGTCAAAGAATATCTGTCCTGAAAAAGCCAGCACACCCATCCATGCATCAAGGCCATTTAGTACTTCCTTTGAGTTAAACACTGTGTTGGCAGGCTCTGCCAGCATACTGTCTGCCAATACCACTTTCATAAACAGACCCAGTGTTATTAAAAGCAATCCCTGCATCAGTTGCTTTTTGTTAGCAGTACGGGGGCTTTCAAATTGCGGTACAAGTTGCGGTGGGCGCACAATAGGCCCTGCAACCAGGTGCGGAAAAAAAGTGACGAATAATGAAAAATCCAGGAAAGATTTTACAGGCTCACTCCTCTTTTTATACATATCTATTGTATAACAAAGGGTAGTAAATGTATAAAAAGATATGCCTGCCGGCAGAATAATATTCGGCTTTGCAGGTTGATAATTCATGCCCATAGCATTTACAAGCGTAGTAAAGTTTTCCAGCAAAAAACCACCATATTTAAAAAAGCACAACATCCCAAGGTTGCCACAAAGGCTAAGCACCAGCAGCAGTTTGCGCTTGTGCTTATTGGGTTCAGTATAAAGTGCTCGGCCCACAAAGTAATCTACAATGGTAGCCAGCCAAAGCAGCAGTATAAAAGGCGGGTTCCATGCAGCATAAAAAATATAGCTGGCAAGTAAAAGGTTTATCTTTTTTACTTTCCAAGGCAAAGGCAGGTTATGCAAAAAAAGCATAATCCCAAAAAAAACCACAAATGTATAAGAGTTAAATACCATGGCAAACTGTATTAAAAATTACATAATATATTAATTTAATGCGATAGGGTTTTTTGCAAACTTCCAGCCCTTTTCCTGCTCAAGTATGCGTGCAAGGTTTTTGGTAAATACAATAGCATCAGCCTGCTTTAAATGAGAAAATTCCGGGCACATAAAATGATCAATGGCCGGGTAATCCTTAAAATGTATACCTCCCACGCTTGTTGCAGCCAGCAGTTTCCCCCAGTAAACAGCCCGGGGAAAACCCATTTGCTCGCCCTGCCAATAAGGTCCGCTGGATGGGGTTCTTACAAATATTACCTGTCCGCCTCTCTGTTTAATTTTGTCAATGTTTTTACGTACAGTAGCTATTATAGAGTCTGTTTTAGCCGCGTTTGGTGGAGGGTCTTTACTTATGCTGCGGTAAAAATTCCATAAGCCCTTCACCTGGTTTTGAAGCAGGGTATCTTTCTCAAACCGCTCTGTCATTATATCTTGCCGGTCAAAGTTGCTGGGGTTAAAGTCTTGTGGGCAGCCATTTGGAAGGGCAAATACACCCGGGCGTTTTTTAATTGGCAGGTAATCCAGCAGTGCAGAAAGAGATAAATGATCCTTGTTTAAAAACACAAACCTATCTTCCAGTTGGTGGTTTACTAAAAAACTAAATCTTTGCGCGGGTGTTCTTTTCTTGTAATAAGCTATTCTTTGTGCAGGTTTTGTAATTGTTGGCGGCGCTGTGCTAAAAAAGAGTCCCTCGGTAACATCAATTACAAGCTTGCCTTTAAATTTATCATCTGTCGCCAGGTCGTCCAGTATTGGCAGCGGCGAGTTTCCTTCTATTGCCAGTTGTATGGCATGGTCGCCCGTAAGTTTTTGCCAGGTTACAATATCAAGGTCAAATTTGTTACGAGATGAGCCAATGAAAACAGTGGCCTTATCCGCAGGTTCATATACCATAGCACGCTTATCTGCCCAAAGGCTTTCATCATCGTCGTAAGATATTCTGATACCTTTGTTTCTTAGAAAAAGTTCCCAGCTTACAAAAAAAGCGAGTACAATTATCAACATTAAAATACCCGCTTTTGTAAAAGATGATGTTTGCATGTTCACTTTTTATGAGGTCAAAAAAATAAAATACATCCAAACAAATCTCTGTTGCTAAAATCTTTTATACTTCCTTAATTCTAATCTATCGCTTTTGGTTGGTTGCAAAATAAAGATAGCAATTTTAATAATATAAATTATACATTATAT
>JANXTG010000200.1 GCA_025352525.1 Ferruginibacter sp. | reverse complement strand
ACTTCATGTATAGGGCTTGCAGTTAACGCATAATTAAGAGCTACGTCTAATTCATCTTTTTTAAAAACGATGCTGCCACCACTACCACCAAGCGTAAAAGATGGGCGAAGTACCAAAGGGTATCCAATATCCTGCGCAAATTCTTTTCCTTCTAAAAATGAATTGGCAATATGTGCCTGACAAACTGGTATTTTCATTTCTATCATCCACTGCCTAAATTTTTCTCTGTCTTCCGCTTTGTCAATGGCTTTTATATCTACACCAATCAGCTGAACATTGTATTTTTCCCAAATGCCCAGTTCATCGGCTTCTTTGCAAAGGTTAAGCGCCGTTTGTCCTCCCATGGTTGGCAGCACAGCATCAATGGTATTTTCCTCTAAAATCTGCTCAATACTTTCTACAGTAAGCGGCAACAAATAAACCCTGTCAGCCATCATTGGGTCCGTCATTATTGTTGCAGGGTTACTGTTTATCAGAATCACTTTTACACCTTCTTCCCGCAAACTGCGGGCGGCTTGGGTGCCGCTATAGTCAAACTCGCAGGCTTGGCCAATTACTATTGGCCCGCTACCTATAATTAATACTGATTTTATGGATTCGTTCTTTGGCATGTAGTAAAAATTGCCGCTGCTGTGGCGTGCAAACCTAACGGGAATGGGGGAGAAAAGCAAATGAAAATTTGGGGCTTTCAACAGGCTACAATAATTAAACTTTTGTTCGCTCCCCGCTTGCAATCTTTTTGCTCAAATGCAGCAAAAAGGATTTCCAGCTAAGCAGCGCAGCCATTGATCTTTTTATCTTTTATCAACAACATACATGAACTCCAACATACAATGGGAGCGACCTTAGAAAAAAAGCGTTAAAAAAATTTGAATGGTTGTCGTTAAGAAATGAAATCGATATTACAAATGTTCGGCAAAGATTACAAGCCTGTAAGTCCTACGTCTGTTGGGCTTTGCAATAATGTTGTAACTGATTTCATTTTAGACAAGCATTCAGATTTTTAGCTTTTTTTCGACAGTCTTGATTTTTTTTGTTATTTTTTTGCATTAAGGCAAAAAAGTAAATAGATAAGAATGCTATTTAATTCATCAATATTTTTTTAATATTTACCTTTCATTTTAAATACTAACTGCGACTTTTGTAATACGGATACTTTACATACCACATTCATCAGATGAAGATATTATCAGCCACTATATTATTTTACCTCACACATTTTTTCTGCACAGCACAGGTTTTTACTTCTAAAAATTATCCTAAAAATTATTTTAAATGGCCTGTAGGTGCAGCTGTTGGAATTGTTGCAAACTTTGGTGAGTTACGCCCCAACCATTATCACATGGGGCTCGATTGCCGCACCGACCAAAAAGAAAACGTACCTGTTTATGCAGCAGCTGATGGCTACATAGCAAAAGTAAAAATAGAACCTTACGGTTTTGGAAGATGCATATATATTAATCATCCAAACGGACTTACTACTTTATATGCCCACTTAAATACTTTTGAGCCAGCATTGGAAAAATATGTAACTCAACAACAATATAATTTGCAGCAATGGAAAGTATTTTTAGATATACCTGCAAATCTTTTTAAAGTAAAGCAAGGCGATTATATTGCCGCAAGTGGCAACACCGGTGGCTCCCAAGGTCCACACACGCATTTCGAAATTAGAGATACAAAATCTGATAAATGTTTAAACGGATTGATGTTTGGTTTGCCTATACCTGATAAAGTACCTCCGGAAATTATCAGGTTAGCTGTGTATGATCGTACCATCAGCACATACGGTCAATCGCCAAAATTATACTCCCTTAAAAAAGTAAATGGCATTTATTCAGTTGTTGGTGGTAATATAACAGCTTCATCTAACAAAGTAAGTTTTGCATTAACGATGCAGGATAAAAATTCATTATCATCAAATCCAAATGGAGTATATGCTGCAGCTGTTTTTGATAACGAAAAACTGATAAGCCGTTTTGAACTGGATAGCATCAGTTATGCAGAAACTCGTTATTTTAATGCACACATCGATTATAAAACCAGAGCAAGTGGCGGACCATGGTTGCAGTATTTATCGCCACTGCCCGGTTACGAAAATCTCATTTACAAAACAGATAATAATAAAGGCGTGCTCGTTTTTTCTGACAGTGAAAAACACATCATTAATATAATTGTCGTAGATGCAAATGGAAACCAGTCTAAATTAAATTTTGAAATAATGCCTTCTAAAACTTTATCAGTTAAAAAAGAAATTATTTCTTCGCAAAAATTTTTACCGAATTACCTCAATATTTTTGAAAAGGCTAAAGTAAAATTTTATATGCCTGAAAATGCTTTGTATGATACCGTAAATTTTGTTTACAAAGAATTACCATCAGCAGATGGGAAAAACATTTTCCAGTTAATGAATGCAACAATACCCGTGCAAACGTATTTCCCTGTAAGTATCAAAGAAAACTTTGCAGTAGAAGATACGGGAAAGATAGTAATGGAGCGGTTCTACGGCAGTAAAAAAGATTTTGCAAAAGCACAATACAATAATGGATGGTACACAGCATCATTTAGAGAGTTCGGCAATTTTCAATTAATGGTTGATAGAACTCCGCCAACAATATTACCTGTTGGCTTTAGAGATGGAATGAATGCAGCAGGTTTAAAAAGAATATTGTTTCAGATAAAAGATAATACAGAAGACATTGTAAATTTTACAGCTTTACTGGATGGCAAATGGTTGCGCTTTAGCAATGACAAGGGCATTAATTTTATTTATAATTTTGATGATAAATGTGAACCGGGTAAGCATGAATTAAAAATTAGTGCAACAGACCAGGTTGGTAACTTGAGTGAAAGAACTTATAAATTTATTAGATAAGTATATTGAATAATCAATAATTTCCCCTCTTTGGTTCTTGCATAAACTCTTTGCGCACTTTAAGTTTAAAAATAATAAAATGAAAAAAGAAACGAACACCCCGCCATTTGGAGATTTAAAAATAGGCAAAGCGGCGCCTTTATTTTATGGTCTGGATCAGAACGGAAAAACTATTGCATTAAAAGATTTTGATGGTAAAAAAACAATTGTATATTTCTATCCAAAAGATGATACACCGGGTTGTACTGCACAGGCCTGCAACCTTCGGGATAATTATACCAATCTTTTACAGGATGGTTTTGAGATAATCGGCATTAGCCCCGATCCGATAAAAAAGCATAAAAAATTTGAAGAGAAATACGAATTGCCTTTTGCCTTAATTGCGGATGAAGACCACAGCATTGCTGAAAAATATGGGGTATGGGGCACAAAACAATTTATGGGTAAAACGTATAACGGTATTCATCGCACCACTTTTTTAATTGATGAACAAGGTAAAATTAAAAATATCATTTCGAAACCGGATACTAAAAACCATGCTGATGAAATTTTAGCAGCTTGGCATGAGTAAACCGGAATTCTACATAAAAGAAAATTCGTGGTTGGCCAAACTTGCTGCAAAAAAATTAAGGGTTAAAACTGTTGCAATGGTTCTAGGAAAAACCATTCACTTACATGGCACCACAAAGGAAATATTTTTAGCTGACGAGCGCTGGGTTAATCATGAAATCTGCCATGTAAATCAATTTGCTGCTCACGGTTATGTAATGTTTACAATAAAATATTTATGGGAGAGTTTGCGTGTAGGTTATTACAATAACAAATTTGAGGTTGAGGCTAGAAGTGCAGAAAA
>JANXTG010000109.1 GCA_025352525.1 Ferruginibacter sp. | reverse complement strand
TGGTATAAGGATTACATCGACCAACAAAAAATAAACTGGGCGCAAATTATTGATGTAGTTTCTCCATCAGAGAATAAAATATCAACTTTTTTGAACTTCTTTTTTACGGGGTAAAACCATCTTAACCAGCATTACAATTTTTTCTACAACAAAACCTACCAACAATCCACCAATGGCACAAGCCACTGCCTTTGCAAACCATGCCACCACCGGTATATGGGCGAGTGCAACTTCTACATTGTGCAGCAGGTGACTAGTAAAAGGAATGCCGTGTGCAATTATTTCGGCACCTACCCAAAGCATAGCTGCCGTACCCACATAACTCAAGTAACTCAGGAAGTGAGGCATAAATTTTACAATACCACGTCCAAATTTTTGAGTAGCGGGGTGGTATTTATCCTGGGCCAGGTGTACTCCAATGTCGTCTGCTTTTACAATGAAACCAACAAAACCGTATACCGCTACAGTAATAAAAACTGCTACGGCAAGCATTACTGCAATTTGGTTTACTATTGGCTGGTCAGTTAACTGGCTGTAGGTAATGGCCATAATTTCTGATGACAGAATAATATCTGTGCGAACAGCACTTGCTACCCGTTCCTTTTCCAGTTCTTCTGGTGTAATTGATTTTATTGCTTCGCTTTCAGCGGTCAGTTCGGAATGTTTGCTAAATATAGAATGTACCTTTTCGTAACCTTCAAAACATAAATAAGCACCACCTAACATTAAAATAGGTGTGATAGCCCAAGGTGCAAAATACCCAAGCAACAGGGCAGCGGGACTTAATATTAAAATTTTATTGATCAGGGATTTCTTTGCTATTTGAAAAATAATAGAAAGTTCCCGGGATGGGTCGAGGCCAACAACATACTTTGGCGTAACCGCCGTATCGTCTATAACAATACCTGAAACTTTTCCGGTAGTCTTGGCTACCTGGGCAGGCACATCATCTAAACTGGCTGCGCTAGCCTTTACCAAAGCAGAAATATCATCTAATAATGCAAAAAATCCTGAAGCCATATTTTATAAGTTGGATACTTTGTTTGTGTTTTGAATTTGCTGTTTTTTTTACTCTCACTTAAACCCTATAGAGGACATTTTATTTACCAAATTGATAGGCAAAAAAACATGAATTTTAACATGCGTTTGCATTAAAACTAAACCTATATCCTAAGAATCAAACTTTTGTTTTTGTTGCTCAGCCGATTGATTTTTTGTAAGCCTTTGGGTTACTAAAAAATTACTATTATTAATTGCTTTTTTTTATTGTTTGTAAAAAGGGAGCATGCATTGTTACACATATACTATCGATTTAAATGTAGCAAAACATTTGCCTAAAAGGGTAAAGCGTTATGAAATTTTACAAATGATAATATTTCAACTGCCAACGTAAAATATCAGATACAGTAAAAGTTTATAAGGCAGCAGCATTTTTTAAAACATTATTAATAGTAATAAATGAATTTAGATGTGTAAAAGAAGTATTTATTTCACCTCATTTAGTACTAATTGTGGCTTCAATATTATCAAGGTTTAAAGCTTTGCCGTTATTGGTATTGTGGGTAGGGCAAGCTGCCTAGCCTATAAACATAAATTTAAACGGTGCCTGCAGTATTATTTAATGGTTTGCATAAGAACTTCTGATATTAAAATGTTGATATGCTTTATAAATTTCATTCTCTGCAAGTCTTGTTGATACAGCTCTGTTATTATACGTTGCTATATACCAATAATCGGTTAACAACGAAGAAAAGTAAATTACTTGAATCATAATTCAGCAATAGTAGGATTGTATTTATATGAACAACATTCTAAACATTTGTTCACCAAACTACATAAAACAGCTATTTTTTTAAAGATGCTGTAACAATTTGATGTCGAACTATTTTTTGGTTTATAATTTGTAGTTTCTGCAAGTATTATTGCTACAGCATTATTCATTTATTTGGGCTGCAAAGCTTAATGGGTAAAAAATATTTATGCGATTAGTTTAATCATCAGACAAAGTTGCCATAAAAATATAAGCGGCTGCCAATTTTAAAAAATTATTGAAATAGATTAAAGTAAATAGGGAAAGAGCAATGGATTAAAAAATTACCAACAAAATGTAAATGAATACAACTTTATTAATGGTGTAATTATTTATCTGGCTGAATCATAATGCTGACTTTTAAAATATTTAGGTCACTTAAAAAGGTCTGTATCATTAAAAACAAATTATTAATTATTCTTTTTTAAAAAATATATCATGTCCATACAAACAATTAACCCGGCAACAAATAAAGTTGAGAAAACTTTTACAGAAATGACCGAGCAAGATGTAGATAAAGCTGTTGCACAGTCTGCTGCTACATTTGAAGAATGGAAAAAAACTGACTACAAAAAAAGAGCAGAGATACTGCACAAAGTGGCGGGTTTACTAAGAGCAAAAAAGAAAGAGCTTGCCAAGATGATAACACTGGAAATGGGCAAATTAGTTGCAGAGGCTGAAGGCGAAATAAAATTAAGTGCAGAAATATTTGATTATTATGCTAAGCATGCCGAAGGTTTTTTAGCTGATAAAATATTAAATCCAGCTCATGGCGAAGCCTTGGTAAGGCATAGTCCTATTGGTGTTTTGCTTGGAGTGCAGCCTTGGAATTTTCCATTTTACCAGGTAGCTCGATTTGTTGCACCAAATATAATGGTGGGCAATACCATACTGTTAAAACATGCGTCTATTGTGCCACAATGCGGCATTGCTATTGAAGAAATATTTAAAGAGGCAGGTGCGCCTGTTGGTCTTTATACCAATTTATTAATTTCGGGCAAAAAGGCAACCACATTGGTGTCTGACAAAAGAATTAAAGGGGTATCGCTTACGGGAAGTGAAGCGGGCGGTGCAAGTATTGCTGCTGCAGCGGGTAAACATTTAAAAAAATCTGTGTTGGAGTTGGGGGGCAGTGATGCATTTATTATTTTAGAAGATGCGAATATTGAAAAAGCAGTGGAATGGGCAGTAATTGGCAGAATAAATAATAATGGTGAATGCTGTATAGCATCAAAACGTTTTATTGCCGTTGAAAGTATTGCCCCTGCCTTTTTAAAAAGTTTTAAAGATAAATTAGCTGCACTGGTAATTGGAGATCCAATGGATGCTGCAACACAGTTGGGTCCATTAAGTAGTGAAGAAGCTGCAGTGCAAATTGCAGATCAGGTAAAGAGAGCTGTTGATGGAGGTGCTAAACTTTTATTGGGTGGCGAAAGAATTGACAGAGAAGGTGCTTTTATGCAGCCAACAATACTTACCAATATGCTGCCTGATAATCCGGTTTATTATGAAGAATTTTTTGGACCGGTTGCAGTCTTTTTTTCAGTCAAAGATGAGCAGGCTGCTATTGTTTTAGCCAATGATTCTCCTTTTGGTTTGGGCGGCTCGGTTTTTACACAGGATATTGAAAGAGGCAAACGGGTAGCCGATCAGATTGATACAGGAATGGTTTTTATTAATCACCCAACATGGACGCAAGCCGATTTACCTTTTGGCGGCACCAAAGGCTCAGGATATGGAAGAGAACTTTCTGAGTTAGGTGTGCAGGAATTTGTAAATAAAAAACTGATTAGAGTAAGTGAATTAACCGATCCGTTTTAATTGCAGGTTTTGGTTTTAAAGCACTTTTTAAAATCTGATTAATAAAATGTTTATGCATCATGACAACAAAGCAAATTGTTCTAAAGAGCAGACCTAAAGGAAAGCCTGTAATTGAAAATTTTCAGACCAATGATTTTGAATTGCCTGAAATAAAAGATAATGAGGTATTGTTAGAGGCAATGTTTTTTTCTGTAGACCCGTACATGCGTGGCAGAATGAATGATGCCAAATCATATACTCCTCCATTTGAAATTGGGAAACCAATTACAGGTGGTGTTGTAGCTAAAGTGCTAAAAAGTAATTCAACTAATTTTAAAGAAAATGATGTTGTTACAGGTAATCTTCCATGGCAGCAACATTGTATTGCTGCAGAAAATGACCTAATAAAAATAGATACATCCATAGCACCTGCAAGTTATTATCTGGGCATTTTAGGCATGCCTGGCCTTACAGCTTATTTTGGTTTAATGCATATTGGTAAACCTAAGGCGGGTGAAGCAGTTGTTGTATCTGGTGCTGCCGGAGCTGTTGGTATTGTAGTTGGACAAATAGCTAAACTGCAGGGTTGTCGTGTAATTGGGATAGCAGGCAGCGATGAAAAAGTAAAACTGCTGAAAGAAGAATTTGGCTTTGATGAAGTAATTAATTACAAAACAACTGCTGACATTAAAAAAGCTATTGCTGCTGTTTGT
>JANXTG010000108.1 GCA_025352525.1 Ferruginibacter sp. | reverse complement strand
TTCAATGAAATTGTCAGCACTAAGAAATTACAATATTGAAAAAATTAATTATTTTATCAGTTATTTTATTCACCTCTATTGTAACATTTGCTTTACAACCATCATATAATTACAGATATGTAGTACAGTTTCACAGCCATTATTGTGGCGTGCCCGGTGTCGCTCCGCTTAATAATTGTATTACTTCTTTTAAAAAAAAACAAGATTAAAAAACTTTCCTATTATTTGATAAGCCCAATGGGCAGAGAAGGATAATATTACATGGCATTTCAGCTTACCGAGCTCAGCACAAAACAGGTTGCTCTTTTTATAAAACAAATAGATGCTACCGCAATAAAAATGAAGGATAAGGGAAGTATAACCACAGAACAAAATATGGTAGTTGATAAAGAAAGTCTTTCATCAAGAACAACCACCACAAAAAAAACGATATAAAAAAAGCATCCCAAGAGGATGCTTTTTTTATTACTCGATAAATTATATTTTATTTGAAGATTTTGTTTAAAAACAATTTCATTTCATTAAACGAAGCAGTATCTGCTGCAGGGTTGTAAGCTACCGGCATTTTGTATTTCTTGGCTTTTTCATCAGCCATTGGGTTAGTAAATGCATGTGTAGCATTGGCATAATGTTTAAAAGTATACGATGCTCCAATTGAATCCATTTGCTTTTTAAAAGTTGCAACTTCAGCAGGTAAAACAAATTTATCTGAATCGCCATGGCAAACCAATACATCAGCCTTTAATAATTCTTTTTTTAATGGCACACCTGCAAGGTTACCATGAAAACTAACTACACCCCTTAAAGGCTCTCCCAATCTAGCCATATTTAGCACTAACGCACCACCAAAACAATAACCAATTGCAGCAATTTTATTTGTATCAGCACCCGGGTATGTTTTAATTTTGGTAAGGGCAGCGTCAAACCTGCTTTGTGCTGGACTTCCCGGTGCATAAAATGGTCCTGCAAGTTTACCCGCTTCATCCGGTGTTTCAGCTGTTTTACCTTCGCCGTAAATATCTACCGCAAACGCAAGGTAACCAAGACTTGCTAGCTGCTTTGCTCTTCCCCGTGTGTAATCGCTTATTCCCCACCACTCAGGCACAATAAGTACCACTGGTTTTAAAGCAGAATCATTTTCATTAAAAGCTACAAACCCTTTCATTGTTACACCATCTCCCATGTAATCTACGTTTTCACTTTTAACACTCACAGATTTTTCAGTAGCATTCGTTGTCGCATTTTCCATAACTGTTTTTTTATTGCTGTTGCAAGATGCTGCTACAATTACCACAAGCAATACTGAACTAAATTGTAATAGTTTTTTAAACATGTTTATTTTTTATTTATTTGATGAATTATAATTTAAATTAGTTGAAACGCCGGTTTGTAAGCTACCCAAAATACATCAAGACCAATCATATAATGTTTTAAAAAACTGATTATAGTGGGCCAGTCATTTTCCTTAAAAATATTCACATTTTTTAGTTCAACCATTATAGTACTTACCTCACCTTTATTTTCTGTGAAATAATGTTTGTTGAAAAGCCAGTCTTTTCCTCCTATATTCTTAAAAGCTGAAACAAAGTTAATAAATGTATTGAAATATTGATGTTGCAACATCGTATCTTTTAAAAATATTTCTACAGTTACTTTAGCTGCATTTTTATCGGCATCCAACTTAAAGAAAATGCCTTTAATTCCTGTTTTATAATTTATCCAGTTTACTTTTTCCAAAGATGCTGAAGGTACGGGTGACATATATACACCGAAACTTGTCCAAAATTTTTGTGTTATAAAAGAAGCTTCAGCTTTGGAATACATATAAAATGGTGAAAAAAAATCTATGATAAAACTTGAGCCTTTTAAAAGTAAATTAACATTTTAAAAAGAAGTTAAAATTTGCCTTTAAGAAAGGTTTTTTACCGAATAAGTACATTTTAGAATGCCCAACAAAAGAATACGGCTTATCTTTGCGCCGCAAAATCGTTTTACAATAAATAAATCTCATTTTTTTTACAACTTTTTGCTACAAATCCTTTGTCAATCTAATTACAGCCTGACTTATAAAGGATTTACTTTTTATAATAAAACACAGATATATGAAACAGGAAACAATGGGTTTAGTTAAGCCTATCAACAAAGAACAGATGAAAGAATTAACTACAGAAACGAAAGAAACACTTGCATCGCATGCACTTCAAACAGAAGAAGGAAACCGTTCATTCGGTTCGGTAGATTTATGGAACGCCAGAAAGCAACAACGCACAATGGCCTCTATGAGGAGATGGGTTAACTAATAATTATT
>JANXTG010000069.1 GCA_025352525.1 Ferruginibacter sp. | reverse complement strand
AGAAGATTCCCTTTTATCGTTTAGCATCTGCCTTATTGCTCACAGGTTGCTCCTCAGCAGAGCCTGCTAATCTTCAGGAGATAATACAAAATTCAAAATTGATTTTGAGAAAAGTACCAACTATTTTTGACCACATTACCCAAATTTTTATTCTTTTGGTATTAACTTAATGTACGCCTTAATTTATTGTGTAAAAATTAAGGATGCTGCTGTTTGGTCATCATCAAAAGTAATTCTCAAATCTCATTTTAATAAAAGAAAATTCGAAGTTTTAGTAGAAAAAATTTGAGAATTAATTAAATGGCTGCTTAGAAATGAGCAACTTTTTATCTTTCGTTTAAGGAACTTTCTTTTTCCTTTTTAAAATATCCTGTTGCGCTTTTTCAGCGGCTGCTTCTATTTCCTTCATTTCTTGTTCATCAAATTCAACTTCTGTACTGTCTGTTCCATTCTGCAAAGCAGCCTCTTTTGCTTTTGCTTTTGATTTTGCCTGCCTTTTAAAATACCCCCTGAATAAAATATTTCCCTGTAATGCTTTCATGTTTTCACTGAATCCAAAAGCTGCATCATTTACTGTTGACATGGTAACCTTAGCGCCTGCGGCAGTAGCTTCCAGACTTTTAGCGAGCTCGTCACTGTAAAGTAATCTTCCGATAGAACCGCGCCCCGATTTGATATCTGAACTTACGCCGGCAAGAGAACCGGTCATATTTTTTACATTATTTACAGCCCCTTCCATGGAAACTGCCAGATCATCTTTATACAACAATCTACCAAGACTACCTTTACCCTCGCTAAGCTGAACAGTTATACCTGCTAAAGAACGGGATAAAACTTCCGCATTTTCTGCAACTTTAGTCATCCTTGCAATTGTTTTATCAAAGTCCAGAGGGTTGGTAGTTCTTATCTTTTCCCCGTCTTTTAACAGTGTTACACCAGAGCCGCCAGCAGTGATCATGATCAACTTATCACCCATCAATCCGTCTGAACCAATACTTGCCATCGAGGTAGCTTTCAGGAATGGTTTGACCTTGGATTGCAAAAGCATATCGACCCTTACCATTGTATCAGAAACGATAGAAATATTTTCTACTGTACCTACATCTATACCTGCAAACCTGATCTTGTTACCAGCCTGTAAACCGCCAACTGTATTGAACGTTCCATAAACCGTGAATGTATTTCCGAACATGTTTTTATTTTTTCCTATAAAAAAAATACCTACGACTAAAATCAGAATTCCGATTATGGTAAATATTCCTATACCTATTTTTTGTGATGGGGTAACTTTCATTGTGATTTTTTTATTAATTTTTTATTTGCAATTTGCCGGTTCATACCTAGGCCACTGTTTAATGATCCTATTATTTAAAAAATGAACCTACAAGTTCATCCTGTGAATTTTTCAGTTCTTCAAAATTTCCTTCTGCTATAACTTTTCCCTCATTCATTACCAGTATTCTGTCTGATGTTATCTCCGCGCAGGCCATATCATGAGTGATAATGATCGACGAAGTTTTATACTTTTTTTGCATTAACAGAATCAGTTCGCTTATTTCACGGGAAGTGATTGGATCAAGGCCCGTTGTCGGCTCATCATATAGCATAATTTCCGGCTTTAAAATAAGTGTGCGGGCAAGTCCGATTCGTTTTCTCATTCCCCCTGACAGATCTGAAGGCATAGCATCAATAGCCGATAACAAGCCTACAGCCTCAAGTACTTCTTCTATTCTTTGTTTTATTTCATCCTGATCTTTGATCTTTAAAACACGTGTTAAAGGAAATTCAAGATTTTCTCTTACAGTCATTGAATCATACAATGCACCACTTTGAAATAAGAAACCCACTTTTGTTCTTAGTTCTTTAAGATCCGGGCTACTCAGGTTATTTACATCCTCGTCTAAAACCACCACGCTGCCTTCATCCTGTACAAGTAATCCCACCATACATTTTATGGTAACAGATTTTCCGGTACCGGATTTACCCAAAACTACCAGATTTTCCCCCTTAAAAAGATCCATACTTATATCTGTGAGTACATTTTTAGATCCAAAGGATTTTTTTACATTGCGTAATTCAATAACAGTTTTTGTATTTTCCTTTTGCTCTTTATTTTTAGTCAGCGTTTCCATCAGAATATTTTCAATTGTAAGCGAATACAGAGGTGAGCTGAACAGCAATAGCATCCAGCAGAATGATCCATAGCGATGCGCTCACAACAGCTGAATTAGCTGCCACACCCACACTTTCAGTTCCACGGTTTGAATTATAGCCTTTATAACATCCTACAAAGCCAATAGCAAAACCGAAAAAAATTGTTTTCGCAAATGAGGGCAGAAGATCTACGAAAGTGAGTGGACTGAAAGCCTTATTAAAGTAAAGTAAGAAACTGTAATGACCTCCAATGTTAGAAGCAGTAAAGCCTCCCAAAAGCGCTAGCGCATCTGCCATAAGAGTAAGAAGGGGTATCATTATGGTGCATGCCAGTATACGTGTAACAACAAGATACTGTATCGGATTTGCACCTGATACTTCCATTGCATCAATCTGCTCGCTTACTTTCATACTGCCAAGTTCTGCACCAATGCTTGAAGAAATTTTTCCAGCACATATAAGTGCTATTATCACAGGACATATCTCGCGGATAATTGAAATTGCTACCATACCCGGTACAAAGCTACCTGCCCCGAACCCTTTCATCGTAGGTTCTGATTGAAGAGTCATTACAAAACCAAGGATAAAACCTGTTATACCTACTAGGGACAAAGATTTGTATCCTATAATAAAACATTGCCGGATAAATTCGTTCCCTTCAAACCCCCGAGAAAATATATTACCAAAAAAACCGGACATAAAAGATATCTGGTTTCCGGCTTCTTCAAAAACCTTTTTTACCGAAGTTGTCATTGTATAATTATGAAATTTATTTTTTTCAGGGTTGTTTATTATTTAATCAAGATTTACCTACAAGTAATCAATGACTGAGAAAAATCATATAATTGAATACCGTAAATTTAAAAGCATAAATCGGAGAAAGATAAATCAACTTGCGGACATGGATTAAACAAACCCCCTGCCATGTTTTGTTTTGTCTCCTATGCTTTTTAACATCAACTGTTCTGTAGTAAGTATCTATTATTTGATAGATTAACTCAAAACTAAATATATGTAAATAACTAATATTTAATAATTATTGATCATATAACAAAAGTTATATTTATCTTAATGTATGAACTATACTATAAAAAAATTATTTTCCCCTTAATGGCAAGTTTTTCAGCATTTTGGGTAATAAATAGGGACAAAAGAAATTTAAAGAATAAATTTCTTTTTGAAAAAAGACAATATCTATTGAATAATAACTACATCTCAACAATACCGGCACCTGCATTATCCGTAGAGTTAAGCGAAGCGTCTCCAAGGATTTGAATTAATGATAAATATTTACTCATCAAACACCACACTACAATCTATCTATTTATATTTAATAATCCTTTGCCTGTGGAGTAATAGTTTACAGCACTACTATACCTATAATCTTCTGCTCTCCAAACAAATCCTGCTCTC